>JAFTPG010000034.1 GCA_017463375.1 Ruminococcus sp.
CCGTGCAGAGATCAGGGCAAATACTGGACAGCAGAAAACAAGGCTGTATTTGCAGAAATTCGCTCGAAACACAAGGGATTGTCTCAAGAATATCCGAGAGCTGAAATCACTGGGAATCACCATCTTCTTTGAGAAAGAGGGGATCGACACTGCCAATGTGACGGATGAGATGATGATTACCATCATGGCGGTCTGGCACAGGAGGAGTCGGTGTCCATATCGCAGAATCTCCGTTGGGGATTTGAAAAGAAAATGCAGAATGGTACTTTCATCCTGCCGACTGCTCCATACGGATACAGGATGGAAAATCAAAAGCTTGTGATTTGTGAAGATGAAGCCAAGATCGTACGGTTTATCTTTTCAGCGTATCTGGCAGGCTGTATCGCCAAATTGCGTGAACAGGTTCATGTGCTCAGCCGACTGAAAACTAAGGGCTTTCTGGATGAAGCGAAATATCAGGAACAGACTACTGAGCTGAATGCGAAGATCAACCGCTTACAGCAGGAACTGAAACGCATGACAAAATCCGATGAGGAAGATGAAACACTTGATCAGATTGAAATGCTCGCAGACCTGTTTGAAAAGCGTGAGCATCTCATGACAGAATTTGAACCGGATGTGTTTGAGAGCATCGTAGACAGGATCGTTGTGAAAAGCAGAAATGAGCTGGAATTCCATCTGATTGGCGGCATTAAACTGAAAGAGGAAATATAAAAACTGGAAAAGAGTATATTTATATTGACAAACAAGGTCATTTGTAGTATAATACAAGTGGGAGGTGCTGTGTATGTTGTATCAGTATCTGATTGAAACGTTTGGATATAACGAGCCGATTTTTACTTCGGATGTTCAATATAAAGAGTATTCTAAAATATGGGTAGCCAAAGAGCTTACAAGACTTTGCGAAACCGGTCAGCTCATACGCTATGAAAGAGGAATCTATTATATCCCACAAACAACACCGTTTGGGAATAGTGTGCTGAATCCCAACAAGGTGATAGAACGGAAATATCTGACCGAAAACGGAGAACGAATTGGTTTTTATACCGGAATTACAGCGTTTCAGCGCATCGGACTTTCAACGCAGATGCCGAATGTTCCGGAAATTCAAACGAATAATGAGAATTCCAAGCTTCGCAGAGTAAAGGTAGGCTCACAAGAAGTAATTCTCAGAAAGGCACGAGTAAAGATTACGAACCGGAATAGTTCTGTACTGCAATTTCTTGAAATGATGAACAGTGCAGCAGCCGGATATTTCGATGAGGAAAGAAAAGAGATATTAAGGAACTGGATGCAGAAAATGAATATTACAAGACAGCTTGTAACGGAATATGCACCTTTCTTTCCGGATCGTGTAATGAGAAATTTAGTAGAAAGCGGTGTGATATATTATGTTACATCATGATAAACAGATGTTTGAGCAGATGATTCTGCGTACTTCATCCTATCTTGGCGTAAAAGCTGAAATTGTAGAGAAGGATTATTTTGTAACGCTGTTTCTGAAAAAGCTCACTGAGATAATGCCGGAGATTGTGTTTAAGGGTGGAACGTCGTTATCTAAATGTTATCACGTTATACAGAGATTTTCGGAGGATATTGATCTGAATTTGCAGGCGGACAAAAAGCCGTCTGAGAGCCAGAGAAAGCATATGAAAAGTGCAATCATACAAGTAATTGAGGAATTGGAGTTTCAATTGATGAATCCCGAAGATGTCCGCAGCCGCAGGGAATATAACCGGTATATGATTGATTATCCGTCATCGGTATCTGCGGATTATTTGAAAGAACAGCTGATTGTAGAAACTGCAATCTATCAAAGAGCATATCCGACACGAAAAATGAAGGCAGACAGCCTGATATATCAGTTTCTTACGCAGAATGGATTTGATGAGTATGTGGAACAATATGATCTGCATCCCTTTGAATTGAATGTTCAGACTGCGGAACGTACAATGATTGATAAGATCTATGCGTTAGCGGATTATTATCTGTTGGGAACTACCGCTGAACATTCCAGACATATTTATGATATCTATAAGCTGTCAGGAATTGTAGAGGTAAATGAATCGCTGAAAGAATTGGCTGTTTCAGTAGCAGATGAACGAAAGCCCCACAAGATGAGTCTTTCGGTTCAGGACGGTGTTAAGGCTGGCGATGTTCTTCGTCAGATTATAGCGGATAGAATTTATGAGAGCGACTATGAGCAGATAACTAAGCCGTTGTTATTTGAGGATGTTTCCTATCAGCAGGCGATTGCAGCATTGGAAAACATCCTGCGGTCAGGATTATTTGATTGAATAGGTTATGGCACTTGTGACCAAAAATCACAAGTGCTTTTTATTGCACATCCACAACAATGACGCAGTCGCTTGTACCGAATCCGTCGGGAATATATCTGCCGAAATCCAGCCGCTGTTCCACCATGACAACAGGGTCGGTGTATTTTGCAATTTGCTCTGCGATGTACTCTGCGTAAGCGTCGGTACAGTCCGCCATTTCCTGATCGAAGTAGGAATATGCTCCTCGTTCAGCTTTTACCTATTATGCGTTCATTTCCCTTCGTATACGGTGACAACGTTATCACAAATAGGCGGCTGAAATTGATTTTTTTGTAGGAATAAAATATGAATCTTTGATATTTAGTGGAACTTTATGAGATAACGTTGTCGCATTTGCTTTAAAAAAACATCGGAGGTGGGAACTAATGATGCAAAAAAAGCAAAAATATCCTAAAGAGAACATGGGGAAAATATGCTCTCGTGACAACGTTATCCTGTTTCAGTATTGAAGTTTTGCAGCTTGACGGCTATAATGATTACAAGCTTCAGGCTTACATAAAAATCCAATTTACAGGAGGAATTTACTATGGAAAAGAAAAAAATTATCAAGAAGATAACAGCTATCTTGCTTTCATCCGCTTTATTGCTCGGGACTTTTACAGGATGTGCAGAAAAAAATCAGAATGCAAATTCATCGAATGGTGAGATCACCATAGACGTTGCTTATTTTGACAGCTTTGTCTGGGGCTACTATATTCAGATAGCACAGAAATACGGTATCTGGGATGAGGTTTTCGGCGATGATAATGTTAAAGTTAATCTTGTTGGTTTTACGACGGGACCTGAAATCAATGAGGCGATCACGGCGGGCGAGATTGATATCGCAATTAACGAGGGCGATCAGCCATTTTTATCAGGTGTTGCAAACGGTGTTGATTTAACGATTCTTGCAACTGAGCTGCGACAGGAAAAAACGCTGATCATTGTTGCTGACGAAGGCTCGGACATTAACTCAGCAGCTGATCTAAAGGGTAAAAATATTGCTGTTCCTATCGGAACTTATGTACATAAATCCTTGATCGGAGTTTTACAGGATAACGATATTTCCGTGGACGATGTTGAATTGACAAATATAAGTGCCGCAGGCGATGCGATCGCTGCACTCAACACCGGTGATGTTGATGCTTATATCGGAACGGTATTCTCTCTTTATTCCAATATACAGAGCAACGATATAAAGCAGATCGCAGACCTGACAGGAAATGGTGCATACGCTTATCTGATCGGAACAAACGATTTTGTGAAGAAATATCCTGAAATAACTCAGAAGTTTGTGGAAGTGATTTATAAAGCCACAGAATATACTGCTGAGCATCTTGATGAGACTGCCGGAATTATTGCAGAGGGAACAGGTATTGATGAAGAGGTTATCAAGGAGCTTTATCCGCTTCTGGATACTGAGCTTGGCTTCACAGATTCTGATCTGAATGCTCTCCTGAGTACGCAGGAATTCTTAATTGAAAATGATATTATTGATGAGGAAATTACTGATCTTCAGGAGAATCATATCAATACAACCTTTATTGAGAATGTAAAAGGAGAATAGTGGCTATGAGCGTAAAAATTAATGGGACATTAAGGAATATACTGTCAGATAAAAGCACCATAAAACTTCTTGCTACGCTGACTCCAGAAGGAGAGGTTCACTCTGCCGTCAAGCAGTCTATATTTGCGGACGAGGACGGAAACATTGTTTATCTGGAATTCTTTGAGAAATCGCAGACCAACATTGATCTTGTAAACAGCATCTGGTTTGACAAAACTGTTTCCATTACGGCGGTCACACCCGAAAGAAAAAGCTGGTATATTAAGGGAAAGCCTGTCAGAACAAGAGTATTTGGAAAGGAATACGAAGCCTTTTATCGTCAGGCTGAGGAAAATAATCCGAATAATGACCTTGTGGCAGTTTACTATATTGAACCGCTTGAAATTTATGAACAAACCTATGATGTGCAGCAGGCAAAACATAAAGAAAAGTTCCCGCTTTATGCTCATCTTGATAAGTATGCAGATTAAGGAGTGATAATCCGTGGCGAAAATTAAAAGAAAAAGACAGATACTTCCGGATAATGCTGTTACGTCTGTTATTATTGCTTTGATTTTACCGATCCTGCTTGTTGTCATCTGGTTTGTCGGAAGTGACAATAATCTTTTTAATCAGTCCATTATTCCCACATCGCACAAAATGTGGCTGCAGTTCACGAAAATGATATCTGACGGAAGCCTTTATGAGCATATCGCAGTCAGCTTTCGCAGAGTTCTTATAGGATATTTACTTGGCGCAGTATCAGGTGTGATTCTTGGAATATTAACTGGATTGTTCACAAGATTGAACCAGCTTTTTATTGTTCTGATAGGTCTTTTAAGACCTATCCCGCCTATTGCCTGCATACCGCTTTTTATTATGATTTTGGGTATAGGCGAAAGTTCCAAAACTGCACTTATCTTCATTGGAGCATTCTGGCCATGCTTATTAAATACGATAAGCGGCATTCATACGGCAAATCCAAAGCTGATTGAGGTTGCAGAGGTTTTTGGAAAGAAAAGAATCGTTATATTAAAAGATATTATACTTCCGTCAGCCGTTCCGTCAATATTTACTGGATTAAGACTTGGAATCAGTACTTCATGGTCATGCGTTGTTGCTGCTGAGATGATCGCATCAAACTCAGGCGTCGGATATTTGATTACATACGCAAGAGAAATGTCAAAGCCCGCAATGCTTTTTATCGGTATTATTGCAATCGGTCTTATCGGACTTCTGATAGATCTCATCATGCAGTTTTTACAGAAAAAGGCTGTCTACTGGGAGAATACAAAATAAAGGAGGTCTTTATGTCACTGAGCTTTAAAAATGTAAGAAAAACCTTCTCTCTGAAAACAGGTGATATAGAGGTTCTGCGGGACATCAACCTTGAAATTAACGATGGTGACTTTATTAGTATTGTAGGTCCGTCAGGCTGCGGCAAGAGTACGCTTCTGAAACTTATTTCAGGACTTGATACTGTTACCGGCGGAGAGGTTATAATCAATGGTAAAGGCGTATATGAAACAGCTGCTACGGAAGTAGGGGTGATATTTCAGGAATCCAGACTTTTCCCATGGAAAACAGTCGAAAAGAATATCGAATTTGGTTTAGCTGACAAGAGTCTTTCAAAAAAACAGAAAAAAGACCTGATAGCACAGCATATTAACTTGATTGGATTGAACGGCTTTGAAAAGGCATTGCCTAAACAGCTCTCAGGCGGTATGAAACAGCGTGTCAGCATTGCAAGAACACTGATAAATAAACCGGGAATTCTTTTGCTTGATGAACCTTTTGGAGCTCTGGATGCCTTTACCAAAATCAATTTGCAGAATGAGGTTCTTAAAATCTGGGAAAAGCAGAAATCCACTATGATCATTGTTACTCATGATATTGATGAGGCGATATTTCTGGGAACGAAGGTAGTTGTAATGTCGCCGAAACCCGGCATTATTCAGAAGGTTTTTGATATTGACCTTCCTCGTCCGAGAGTTCGTACCAGTGACGATTTTGCGTATTATCGCAAAAAGATCTACAAAGAATTCTTTGGCAATATAGATGCAAATAATATTGAATATATAATATGAAAGGCGTGATATAAAATGAGCGAATCAAACTGGAGAGATCAGGAACTGTCTTATGAGCAGGTTCTTGATAAGCATAACGGCGATATCTCAAAATTCACTGTATTGAAAATTGATGTAACAAGACGTGGTTATGTATATTCAGAGGAGGCTGCAAAGGTAATCGATCCGAATAAGCACCATGTTGAGCCGAATGACTTCTTAGGTTCTACAAAAACTACAAACAGTTCTCCTTTTCCGATAGGTCTTGTTATGCGTGACGGTACTACTATCTGTTCCGAACCGGGACTTTCAACAATAGTCAGACAGCGTGACCCTTATGTGATAGAGCTGATTGACAATAAGCTGTATATTACCGATCAGGGCAGAGTTTATGAAGAAGTGGAGATTTGGGAAAGACCTGATTTCTATGATAAGGTTACATCAAATGGAACTCCTATGTGGCAGATCGCTTCTGCAAGACCGCAGAGAATTACAATTGCCCCAGGAACTAAATGCCACTTCTGGGATAAGCCGGGCAACGGATGCAAATTCTGCGCGCTGTTTTCAGGTCACAGATGCGATGAGGGTGAATTCCGTGATGAAAAATATTTTCAGGATGTAACAGAAACCGTTGCTGAGGCTTTAAAGCAGAAAGGAAGATATGCTTCATTCCATATGACTTCGGGTTCAACACTCAGCGGCAGAGAGATTTTTGATGATGAGGTAGAGCTTTACATAAAGACCTTAAAGGCGGCAGGCAAGGCGATACATTCAGATAAGTTCCCAACAAAGCTTGTTGCAAGTGCTTTCAGCAAACGGCAGCTTGAAAGAATGAGAGATGAAACCGGCATGACAGGTTATGTTACTGACCTTGAGGTGCTTAATAAGGATCTGTTCGGCTGGATCTGCCCGGGTAAAACCGAGTTTATCGGATACGATGAATGGAAAAAGAGATTGTATGATGCGGTAGATGTATTCGGCAGAGGACAGGTTAACTGCGGTATTGTTGCAGGTGTGGAAACTGCACAGCCATACGGTTTTGCAGATGAAGATAAAGCTCTGGAAATCGTTCTGAAAGAGGCAAACGAAATCGCAAAGCACGGTGTAACATTCTCCGAGTGCGTCTGGACAACGCTTCCGAAATCCTATTTTTCAAAGCAGAAAACACCGTCGCTGGATTACTATGTAAGACTTGCGTTAGGACTGGCAGAGGCAAGACGACGAAACGGTATTCAGGAGAATATCGATGATTACAGAAGATGCGGAAATCATCCGAATACTGACCTTGCAAGAATCGAAAAGTGGTAACAGAAATGAACGAGAATTTAAAGGAATATATTACATCACTCCTGCAAAGGATTACGACGTTGAAACCGTAATTATATATGAAGGAAAGTAGGCGATAACTTATGATTGGAATTATCGGTGCAATGTCCGGCGAGGTTCAGGGTCTGAAAGAACTGTTACAGGATGTGACTGTTACCGAAAAATCGGGTATGCAGTTCTACAGCGGAAAATTGCACGGAAATGAGGTCATTGTTGTACAGTCCGGCGTCGGCAAGGTAAATGCAGGAATTTGCGCTGCACTGCTGATTCACATTTTTGGTGCTGATGTGCTGATAAATACAGGAATTGCAGGTTCTCTTAACAATTTGATCGATATCGGCGATGTAGTGCTGTCAACAGATGCGGTTCAGCATGATGTGGACGCAACAGGCTTTGGGAAATATCCTTATGGGCAGATTCCGGGACTTGATACGTTCTCGTTTAAAGCAGACAGAAAGTTGCTGTCAATTGCGGAGGAAGCATGCCTTGAGGTTAATCACAGCGTCAAGGTATTCCGTGGAAGAGTTGTCAGCGGCGACCAGTTTATCTCTGATAAAGCCAAAAAACAATGGCTCGCAACAAATTTCGGAGCATATTGTACCGAAATGGAGGGGGCTGCAATTGCACAGGCAGCATACCTCAGTAAAATACCGTTTATAATTGTCCGGGTTATTTCCGACAAGGCTGACGACAGCTCAAAGGTTGATTATCCGGAGTTTGAAAGAAAGGCAATCGAATATTCCGTGCGCCTTACAAATGAAATTATTAAAAATATAAGAAAGTGAGAAGATTATCATGAGCAGATTATTTACTTCAGAATCCGTAACAGAGGGACATCCCGATAAAATTGCTGACCAGATTTCAGACGCAATTCTTGACGCACTTATTGAACAGGATCCTGACTCCAGAGTAGCAGCTGAAACTACCGTTGCAACTGGTCTTGCACTTGTAGTAGGCGAGATTACAACAAAAGCCTATGTGGACATTGCTAAGGTAGCAAGAGATACAATTCGTGAAATCGGTTATACGAACATCGGAGGCGGATATGACGCAGATTCAATTGCGGTATTGACCTCAGTTGACGAGCAGTCTGCGGATATCGCCCTCGGTGTTGATACGGCGTATGAATCAAAGCAGGATGGTGCTACAGAGGACTTTGGTACAGGTGCTGGAGATCAGGGAATCATTTTCGGATATGCCACTAACGAGACACCGGAATATCTTCCTCCGGCAATTTCCTTTGCACATCGCCTGACAAGACAGCTCGCAGAGGTCAGAAAGAACGGTACACTTCCTTATCTCCGTCCGGATGGAAAGTCGCAGGTTACAGTAGAATTTGATGATAACGGCAAGGTAAAGAGAATCCACACCATTGTAGTATCCACGCAGCACAGCGAGGACGTTACTCTTGAACAGATTAAAAAGGACGTTATTGAGAAGGTGATCAGGGCAGTTATTCCGGCAGAGCTGCTGGATGATAAAACTCTCTATTATATCAATCCTACCGGCAGATTTGTAATCGGCGGTCCGCAGGGAGACGCAGGACTTACCGGACGTAAGATCATAGTTGATACATACGGCGGAACAGGCAGACACGGCGGCGGAGCATTCTCAGGAAAGGATCCGACAAAGGTTGACCGCTCTGCAGCCTATGCGGCAAGATGGGTGGCAAAGAATATTGTTGCAGCCGGACTTGCTGACAAGGCAGAAATTGAGCTTGCTTATGCAATCGGCGTAGCAAAGCCTGTTTCAATTGCGGTTGATACGTTCGGAACAAACAAGATTACGGAAAGCAAAATCATTGAAATCGTTGAAAAGGTATTTGACCTCAGACCTGCTGCGATCATTTCCGAGCTGGATCTGAAGCGTCCGATTTACAAGAAGACTGCTGCTTACGGACATTTCGGCAGAACTGATATTGATCTTCCGTGGGAGCGCCTTGACAAGGTGGACGAGATCAGAAGCTATCTGTAATTTTGAACAGAGAGTTTTATTTCAGATATTTTCAGCAGATAAAATTGATTTTCATTCAATTAAGCTAAAGGCTATTGACAAAATTGTAATTATGGAGTATCATATATTATAAACCTATATTCCTACTCGGCTGGTATGGTTGGTGTGGTGCCGCCGGAACTTTTCCTTGCAATGCTTGAAATTCGCTGGGTCGGTGGCGGGACTGATTATTACAGGAAAAGTATTTAAGAAACTGTCGATTTGAAAGGGTGATAATGTATGTCAATAAAAAAAATAGCTGAAATGACAGGTGCTTCCGTTTCTACAGTCGGCAGAGTCCTGAATAATCCGAATCACAAATGTCAGTCGGAAGAAATGAGAGAACGTATTTTGCAGGCAGCAAGAGAGATTAACTATCTTCCTAACGAGGCTGCGAGAAATCTCAAAACCGGTAGCGTGGTGAAAAAGGAAGTATATTATATCAATGTTTTACTGACGAGAGTTGTTTCAGAAGAAAATGACCCATTTTTCAGTGAAATGCTTCGTCTGGTTGAAATTGAAATACGTAAAAACAACTGCATTGTCTCAAGTGTATGGCATCGTACTGATTTTTCCAACGATAAATACTGTATGTCGAATGATATGGATAGTATTGTTGATGAAATGTATAAAAATAAGGAACAGAAATCCGATGGCTTGATTATAATCGGAAAGTGCTGCACCAGGGTTCTGAAGGCGTTGAAACAAAGAGAAAAGAATATAGTTTCAATCAACCGCAATTCTACCAATTATGAGGTTGATGAGGTTCTGTGCGACGGAAGAAAGATTGCAATGACAGCAATAGAGCATCTTGTAAAGTGCGGTCACACCAGAATCGGTTATGTAGGTGATTGTCATGATGAGGCGCGTTTTGCCGGTTATCAGGCTGCACAAATACGCTATCACCTTGATCCTAATATCGACTATATATTCGATACAACTCCAAATGAGGATCATGGATATAAGGCAGCAGAGTATTTTCTTCAGCAAAGTGATCCGCCTACAGGAATTTACTGCGCAAATGATATTCTTGCAATAGGAATGCTTAATTGTCTGGGGAAACGCCGCAGCAGGTATTATACACCCTCTATTGTGTCAAGCGATAATATTACGGAATCACAGTATACAACGCCGATGCTTACCACAGTGGCGCTTCCGAAAAATGAAATGGTACAGTTTGCACTAATGCTTCTTCTGGATCGTATTCGCGGCAGGCATAAAATCATTTCCAAGCTTGAGGTTGAAGGTACACTGATCTTAAGGGAAAGCTGCCTTCCGATCACCGATTCCTTTGAACCTGAATATTATATATAATCTGAAGCAAGCAGAATTATCGTCTGCTTACTTATATTTTTGCCGTAAGTGATAACGTTGTCTGCGCAACAATGTCATTAGAGGGGCGTCTTTGAGGAATGAAATGAATTAAAGGCTTAGATACGTGAAAAATGATGTGATTTCGTTATCACAATTCGGACGTGAATAACATAATAATGCAGCGTGAAGCTGCAAAAGCAAAATGATTTCTTTCCAAAAAAGCAAAGAAAAATAACGAACGTGACAACGTTGTCATGTTTCGGTGTTGATATTTCAGAACTTAATAGTTATAATGATAACAAGATTAAACCTTACAAATATAAATAAATTTATAGGAGGAATACATCATGTCAAAAATTTATAAGGGAACAACAGAATTAATCGGTAATACACCGCTTGTAGAGGTAATAAACATCGAAAAGAATCAGGGACTTGAAGCAACTCTGCTTGTAAAGCTTGAATATTTTAATCCGGCAGGAAGCGTTAAGGATAGAATTGCTAAGTCTATGATCGAGGATGCTGAGAAGAAAGGACTGCTCAACAGCAATTCGGTTATCATTGAACCTACATCAGGAAATACCGGTATAGGGCTTGCTGCAATTGCTGCATCTAAGGGGTATCGTGTGATCCTTACAATGCCTGAAACCATGAGCGTTGAGCGCAGAAATATCCTTAAGGCATACGGAGCAGAAATCGTGCTTACTGAAGGCTCAAAGGGTATGAAGGGTGCGATCGCTAAGGCTAAGGAGCTTGCTGAAACATACGAGAACAGCTTCATCCCTGCACAGTTTGAAAATCCTGCCAACCCTGAAGCTCACAGACAGACCACAGGTCCTGAGATCTGGAACGACACAGACGGAAGGGTTGATATTTTCGTGGCAGGTGTCGGCACCGGCGGAACTGTAACAGGTGTTGGAGAGTATCTTAAGTCGAAGAATCCAAATATCAAGATCGCAGTTGTTGAGCCTGCGGATTCACCGGTTCTTTCAGAAGGCAAGCCTGGACCGCACAAAATTCAGGGAATCGGCGCAGGTTTCGTTCCGAATACACTAAATACAAACATTTACGATGAGATAATCAAGGTTTCAAATGATGACGCTTTTGCAGCAGGAAAGCTCATTGCAAAGCAGGAGGGAGTGCTTGTAGGAATTTCCTCCGGAGCAGCTCTTCATGCGGCTCTTGAAATTGCAAAGCGTCCCGAAAATAAGGGGAAAACCATTGTGGCTATTCTGCCTGACAGCGGTGACAGATATTACTCAACTCAGCTTTTCTCTGAATAAACGGTGAAATGAAAAAACCAACGAAATTTAATGGACTGATTGAACTGGTCGGAAATACACCTCTGCTTGAATTGAGAAATTTTCATTCGGAAAACGGTGTGAGGATACTCGTTAAAGCAGAATATCAGAATCCGAGCGGTTCGGTTAAAGACAGAGCTGCAAAAGCAATGCTCCTTGACGGAATAGAAAGCAGGAAGCTGACAAAGGATAAAACCATAATTGACGCAACAAGCGGCAACACGGGAATCGCCTATGCGATGTTCGGGGCGTCATTGGGATACAGGGTCAAGCTTACAATGCCGTCGAATGTCACAGAAGAACGCAAAAAAATTATGAAAGCCTATGGCGCTGATATAATTGAAACCGATCCTCTGGAAGGCATCGACGGCGCATACTGGGAATGCCGCAGAATAGTTTCCGAAAATCCCGAAGCCTATTTCTATTCTGACCAATACAGCAATGAACAGAACTGGAAAGCACATTATTTCGGTACAGCTGAGGAGATCCTGAGTCAGACAAGCGGCAAAATTACTCATTTTGTTGCAGGCACAGGTACATCCGGTACGTTCATGGGCTGTACAAAAAAACTGAAAGAAATAAATCCGGAGATAAAATGCTTGAATATGACTCCCGATTCACCTTTTCACGGTATTGAGGGCGTAAAGCATTGCTCGGCTCTGCTGAAAGAAGGCTTTTTCGACGAGACTGTTTCCGACGGAAGAATTGAGATTTCTACTGAGACCGCTTACCGGACTGCCAGACAGCTTGCCCGTCATGAAGGCTTGTTCGTTGGGATCAGCTCAGGAGCAAATGTTGCTGCTGCACTGAAGCTGGCTGAAAATGTACCTGACGGCTCGGTAATCGTAACTGTTTTATGCGATGGCGGTTACAGGTATCTCTCAGGGAATGTCTGGGGTGATTGAAATGCTTTATATTTCACAGGAACTGATTTTACAGATAAAAAGCAAGGCAGAAAGGGCTTATCCGAATGAATGCTGCGGTTTTATTTTCGGCAGTCTGAAAAACAGCGGGAAATATGCAGAATATATAGCGGCGAGTACTAATTCCTCAGCTGCTGATGAGCAGTATCATCGTTTTATAATAACTCCTGACGCTATGATGAATGCAGAACGCTTTGCACGGTCAAACGGCTGGGATATAGTTGGTTTTTATCATTCGCACCCCGATTGTCCTGCTGTGCCGTCTGAGTTCGATACAGCTAATGCACTGCCGGTATACAGCTACATCATTGTATCAGCTGTTAAAGGCAAGGCAGAAGCACTCTTAAGCTGGGAGCTTGACAGAGAGACTGATTATACTCAGTTTCAGAGCGAGACTATTATATTGACAAAGGAGAATTACAAGTAATGGCGGTAACGGTTTTTATTCCTACAACCCTTCGAATTTTTACAAATCACCGCTCTGAGGTGGAGCTTGAGGGGGATACGGTAGGTCAGATTCTGGAGTCTCTTTCAGACGAATATCCCGAAACAAAAAAGGCTTTGTTTGATGAAAACGGCAAGCTGCGTTCGTTCATCAATGTGTTCGTAAATTCAGATAATATCAGAAATCTGCAGGGCTATGATTCTCCCGTTAAGGACGGCGACGAGATCATGCTTATTCCTGCAATTGCCGGCGGTTCGACAACAGAAAGCGTGCTTGGTGACAGAAAGGGCGAAAAGCTTACGAATGACGAAATACAGCGCTATTCCCGTCATCTTCTCCTCAAGGAAGTCGGCGTAAAGGGTCAGAAAAGACTGAAAGCTGCAAAGGTTCTTATTGTGGGACTCGGCGGCTTAGGTGCGCCTCTTGCTCAGTATCTTGCAGCAGCAGGCGTGGGAACGATCGGTCTGGTAGACTTCGATGAGGTTGAAGAGTCAAATCTCCAGCGTCAGGTTATTCACGGTACAAGAGATATCGGACGTCCTAAGGTTGCCTCTGCAAAGGACAGCATCCGTCAGATAAATCCGCTGGTTAAGGTTGAAACCTACAATTATCCTCTGACGGCGGACAATGCCTTTGATATTATCGGTCAGTATGATGTTGTTGCCGACGCCTCTGACAACTATCAGACAAGATATCTTGTAAACGATGCCTGTGTGCTTCTTGGAAAGCCTGATGTATTTGGTGCAATGTACCAGTTTGAGGGTCAGGCTGCGGTTTATTACGGCAAGGAGGGACCCTGCTACCGTTGTATGTATCCTGCACCGCCTCCGCCGGGACTTGTTCCTTCCTGTGCCACAGGCGGAGTTGTAGGAGTCCTGCCGGGAGTTATCGGTACTATTCAGGCAAATGAGGTTATCAAGCTGATCGTCGGCGGCGGCGAAAGTCTTATCGGACGGCTTATCAGCTTTGATGCGTGGCATATGAAATGGCGTGAGCTGAAGATCTGCAAGGATCCTGACTGCCCTGTATGCGGAAAAAATCCCACAATTACTGAGCTGGAAGAATATGACTACGAGGATTTCTGCGGAATCAAACAGCAGGAAGAGGAAAATGAAGCCGTCGAGGGAATCGAGGCTAAGGAGCTTAAGCGCCGGCTTGATGAGGGCGAAAAAATCACAATTATTGATGTCCGTGAACCCCATGAGCGTGCGATCGTTAAGTTCCTCGATGCAAAGGTCATTCCAATAGGTCAGCTCGAGAGACGTCAGAATGAGCTTAACCCCGATATTGACACAGTGTTTGTCTGCAAAGAAGGCAAGAGAAGCATCCTTGCTGTAAATACGCTTCGCGAGGCTGGTTACAAAGGAAAACTGTACAACTTAAAAGATGGTATTAATGCGTGGGCTAGAGATGTTGATCCGTCTTTCCCGCAGTATTGATATATACAAAACTATTTATTTGGAGGTATCATTATGGCAAACGAAGAAAAAATCATTGCGCTGGGTAAAAAGGCAGCGTATAATCTTGCGGATGTTACAAAAACTAAACCGCAGTATGGAGCAATTACTCCTAAGTGGCTGACAAAGGTTCTCGAATTCAAGGGTCTTGATTCAGGTATTTACAGAGTAAATAAGGTAAAGGAAGGAGATACTCCGCTCGATGTTCTTTGCAGCGCAACAAAAAAATCAGACATCATTCCTCAGGGATATGTCGAGTATGAGGAAGATCCGAGAGAGTATCAGCTCAACTCAATTTCCACCATCATCAACGTAAACACAGCTGTTGCTGATGTTTACAGCTCACCCTATGATCAGGCAAAGGAACAGCTTGACCTTGCAATCGAAAGCCTTCGTGAAAGACAGGAAAGCCAGCTTATCAACAACGACGATTACGGTCTTTTAAAGAATGTTCCTGATTCTCAGAGAATCCAGACAAGAAACGGTGCGCCCACTCCTGATGATCTGGATGAGCTTATTTCAAAGGTATGGAAGGAACCCAGCTTTTTCCTTGCTCATCCGAGAGCAATCGCTGCATTTGAAAGAGAATGCACCAAGAGAGGAGTTCCGCCCGTTACTGCAAATATCGCAGGCGGTACATTCATTCTCTGGAGAGGAATCCCGATTATTCCTACAGATAAGCTTCTCGTTGACGGTCTTAAGAATCCTAAGAGCAAGAGCGGAAAGACAAATATCCTGCTTATCCGTACAGGCGAGGCAAAGCGCGGTGTAATCGGACTTTATCAGAAGAATCTCAAGAACGAACAGGCAAGAGGTCTTTCTGTTCGCTTCAGAGGTATTGATGATAAGGGTGTTGCTTCCTATCTCCTTTCTCTGTACTGCTCGGCAGCAATTCTTGCTGATGATGCGATCGCAGTTCTTGAGGACGTTGAGGTAGGTGAATACTATGACTACGAATGAGATAACAGCAGGAGTTCCCTCAGAGGCAGAGATCGAGGCTCTCGCTAACTCTCTGTTTCCTGATTTCGACGCTGAAAGATGCGCCGGAGGTATTGCTGATCTCGCTGCAACAGGCGATACAACTGTTATCAATGATGCAGCTTCAAAGGCTGAGAATTATCTCGGAGGATATTCCGATTTTGAGCGCATCGCAGAAGAGCTGAATTACGGCAGTACCGAGAGCAGTATCAGCGCTCCTTCAGCTCAGCAGAACGGTTATTCTCCCGTTGTGCTTTCGGAAGATCAGGCTCAGAATTATTCTCCAAAGTCGGTAAGCAGTTCGTATTCAGAGCCTCAAAAGGTTCACAGTGATATCGTTGTAGGCACAAAAACTCTCAGTCAGATCAGAAGCGATTTCCCGATCCTCAGCGAGAAGATAAACGGTCATCCGCTTGTATGGCTCGATAACGGCGCTACAACTCAAAGACCGCAGGCAGTTATTGACAGGCTTACTTATTACTACACTCATGAGAATTCCAATGTTCACAGAGGTGCGCATGAGCTTGCGGCACGTTCAACAGACGCGTACGAAAACGCAAGACAGATCACCGCTGATTTTATTGGTGCTCCCAGCAAGGACAATATTGTTTTTGTAAGAGGAACAACCGAGGGAATAAATCTTGTGGCTCACGCCTATGTGAAGCAGTATCTTCAGCCGGGCGATGAGATCATTCTGACACTGCTTGAGCATCACGCTAACATTGTTCCTTGGCAGCTTGTAGCACAGGAAACCGGTGCGGTGATCAAGGTCGTTCCCGTAGACAAGACCGGACAGATCATTCTTTCCGAGTATGAGAAGCTGTTCACTAAGCGTACAAAGTTCGTTTCGGCAACTCATGTATCAAACGCTCTCGGAACAGTAACTCCTGTTGCTGAGCTTATCGCTATTGCTCACGCTCATGGTGTACGGATCCTCATCGACGGGGCACAGTCCATCGCACATATTCCGGTAAATGTTACAGCACTTGACGCCGATTTCTTTGTATTCTCGGGTCACAAAATCTTTGCTCCCACAGGTATCGGCGCAGTCTATGGAAAATCTGAGCTTCTTGAAGCTGCAAAGCCCTATCACGGCGGAGGAAATATGATCAAGGACGTAACCTTTGAGCGTACAATCTACAATCCCGCTCCAAACAAGTTTGAGGCAGGAACAGGAAGCATCGCCGACGCTGTCGGTTTAGGTACTGCGCTGGAATACCTTAATTCAATCGGTATGGAAGCAATCAATAAGCATGAGCATGAGCTTCTTCAGTACGCTATGAAGGAGATGCGCAAAATTAACGGTCTGCATCTTGTGGGAACAGCATCAGACAAGGCAAGTGTTCTTTCCTTTGTGCTTGACGGTGTTGACAACGAAAAGGTCGGTCAGCATCTCAATGAGCTTGGAATTGCTGTCAGAACAGGTCATCACTGTGCACAGCCTGTCCTTCGTTATTTTGGTCTTGAGGGAACAGTTCGTCCTACTCTTGCATTGTATAATTCATTTGAAGATATCGATGCACTTGTGCGTGGAATTCGTTCATTAACATAAATATTTTCAGGCAATTGGCGGTCTGCGTTGATTGCCTGAAATTCTAACAGGAGAAAAAATATGCAGTATAAACTCGAAAATGAAATCAATGGTATTGTAGACAGCCTGCTGAACGATTACAGGCAGGACAGAGCAATAGATAAGATGGATACTTTTGACCATCCGGACAAGGAAGCTGTAATTGAAATCATTAATAAGCTCCGGAAAATTATTTATCCGGGATATTACAGGAATAAATCCTATAAGGTTTATACTGTGCGCAACCGCATTTCAATGCTTCTTGAGGATGTGATTTTCAATCTGATTAAGCAGATTTCCATAGTTCTGAAATACGTTCCTGAATTTAAAAATGAGGATGAGGCGGTAATTTCTGAAAAAGCACAGGATATTACTCTTGAATTTCTCCGCCGTATTCCGAAAATCAGAGAGTATATAGAATCGGATGTACAGGCAGCATATGACGGAGATCCTGCGGCATACAACAAGGACGAGATAATTTTTTCATATCCTGGACTTTTTGCAATTCTTATCAATCGTATCGCTCATGAGCTTTATCTGCTGGGAGTTCCGCTTATTCCGAGAATTATGACAGAATATGCTCACGGTGAAACGGGAATAGACATCCATCCGGGAGCTTCAATCGGCAAGTGCTTTTTTATCGATCACGGCACGGGAATTGTTATCGGCGAAACTACGATAATAGGCAATAATGTGAAAATCTATCAGGGAGTAACTCTTGGTGCGCTTTCAACAAGAGGCGGTCAGAAACTGAAGGATAAAAAACGTCACCCAACAATTCTCGATAACGTTACCATTTACTCGGGAGCTTCAATTCTGGGCGGTAATACAGTTGTCGGCAAGGATGTCGTAATCGGAGGCAACGCTTTTATAACGAGGTCTGTTCCCGATGGAGCTAAGGTCAGCATAAAAAATCAGGAGCTGCGTTTTAATTATGATGCCGCTCATCCTGTAGAACGTGCTGAGCTTGAACAGGATGAAGGCTGGTATTATATAATTTAGTAGTGCTTTATGTTTAACCTGCGAATTTTGATTGGGAGGGACAGGCTCTGGGAAGATTATAAATTTCTGAAAATATGGATTTGTAATCAGAAATTCGAATTGATCTAAATTGGTTCACCTTTACAATGGGGAAACCTCGTAAACGGCTATAATACGTCGTTTGCGGGGTTTTTCTTTTTTATAAATAACGTTAGTTGTTGCTTAAAATAGGTTAAAAAGCGACAACATTTGTTATTTATGGGTGTCAAATAGGGTGTCAAAAATAAATTTGCCAATTATAAATAAAATCCGTGCTCAGCCCGATAATTCCTGTTGACGAAAGACGGTTTATATGCTAGAATTAATATATAAAACCATAAAATCCAATCAGGAGAGTGAATAATATGAGTGCAAAAAAACTAGGCTTCGGATTAATGAGACTTCCTCTGCTGGATGCAAACGATCCCACAAGCATTGATATTGAGCAGACAAAAAAGATGGTCGACGCCTTTCTGGAGAGAGGCTTCACATACTTTGATACTGCATGGATGTACTGCGGATTCCAAAGCGAAAACGCAACTAGAAAGTTTCTCGTTGACCGCCATCCCAGAGACAGCTATACCTTAGCAACCAAGCTTCACGTCGGATTTGTAAAGTCCCTCGAGGACCGTGACAGAATCTTCAATGAGCAGCTTGAAAAAACCGGCGCAGGCTATTTCGATTACTATCTGCTGCACGATATCGGTGCGGAGCATTACGAACTGTACAAGAAATACGACTGCTTTAACTGGATTCAGGAGAAAAAGCGTCAGGGACTGGTAAAGAACATCGGATTCTCGTTCCATGACAATGCCGAGCTTCTTGATAAGGTTCTCACAGAGCATCCCGAAATGGAATTCGTTCAGCTTCAGATAAATTATCTCGACTGGGAAAGCGAGGGAATTCAGTCACGCAAGTGTTACGAGACAGCTGTAAAGCACGGCAAACCCGTTATCGTTATGGAACCCGTTAAGGGCGGAACTCTTGCGCTGGTGCCTGAGGCAGTCAGCGAGCTTTTCAAGTCGTATGCTCCTGAGATGTCAATACCGTCGTGGGCAGTCAGATTTGCAGCAGGTCTTGACAATGTAATGATGGTTCTCAGCGGAATGAGCAATATGGAGCAGCTCCTTGACAATACCGGCTATATGTCGGACTTCGTACCGCTGAATGATGAGGAAGAAAAGCTTGTAATGCGTGCTGCCGATATAATCAACTCCAATATAGCTGTGCCGTGTACAGGCTGCTCGTATTGTACCGAAGGATGTCCCATGAATATAGCGATTCCGAAATATTTCTCGCTCTACAATGCGGACTTGCAGGAGGTCGAGGAAAAGGGCTGGACTCCACAGGGCGAGTACTACGATAATCTTACAAAGACGTTCGCAAAAGCAAGCGAATGTATCGAGTGCGGACAGTGCGAGGAGGTCTGTCCTCAGCATCTTCCCATCATCGAGCAGCTTAAACTGGTTGCAGGACATTTTGAGAATAATTAACCCAACAAAAAGGACGGTCATTGACCGTCCTTTAGTCTTGGTTCACCATGTAGGGGCGGATATCATCCGCCCATTTCGTTTTTTGAATTTGGATTCACCATGTAGGGGCGCTCATCGGGCGCCCATTTCGTTCTTTCAGATTTGGTTCATCATGTAGGGGGCGGCGTACCCTAAAGGGCATAAATCCCCGACGTCCCATTCGGGCAACCGTTTTGTCTTTTGAATTTGCGTTACCATGTTCGGGCGACCGCAAGGGTCGCCCCTACGGAGTCCGAGTAAAGAAAACATTTTAGCCCGGGCTGCCATAGGCTGCCCCTACAATTTAAATTCATCACCGCAATATTACAAACGGGCGCACGGAATGCGCCCCTACGGAATTGGACTTGGTTCACCATGTAGGGGACGGTGTCCCCGACGTCCCATTCATCCGACCGTTTTGTTCTTTGGATTTGATTTAACATGTAGGGGCGGATATCATCCGCCCGTTTCGTTCTTTTGGATTTGGTTTACCATGTAAGGACGTTCATTGACCGTCCTTTTTTCAGCGCTTCTGTGCGAATTTTCTATACATGAACTGAGAATCCGAAGCTTCGCCGTTTTCGAGCAGCTCGCCGCTGCGGTAAGCTCTGAGAAGCTCAGACAGATCCCTGATCTTCTCGTCAAGCTGCCGTCCGATATCGGTATCAGCAATATTGACGCGCTTAGGCATTCTTTCCACAACAGTAACCTTCGGAGCGTTTTCACGATAGTCCTCAGAGAACGGCGGATGCTGGGCGAGATTCAGGCTGTGGGAATCGTAAATGAGCGTATAGCCGGCAATTCCCGTCTTGGACTGATATGCCTTTGATATGCCTCCGTCGATGATAAAAAGCTTTCCGTCAGCCTTTACGGGACTTTCGCCGTCCTTGATTTTAACGGGAACATGACCGTTTATTATGTGAGCTGTACGGCTGTCCAGACCGAACTCTGCGAGGATTTTATTGCAGATATCCGGATCCTTGCTAAGCTCGTAATAGGGAGTGTAGTTTTCGGTGTAAAGAGAGGTATCAGCTGTAAAATATCTCTCAAACGCAGCCATCTTGTCCTTGCCGTAAAGAGGAGAGTTTTTTCCGCACCAGAGATACCACATCAGGTCGCAGGCATTTTCTTTTTCCTGACTGCCCGGTCTGCCGAAATGAGCCTTGAAGCATATATCGTTGAGCTGTTCAAGCAGAGCCTTTCCCGAATATTCCGTGCCGTTGACGGAAACTCTGCGGAATCCGCCATCCTCGTTCATGGGGATACATCCGTGAAACAGAAGATTGTTATTGAAGCACTTGTACATTGAGCCGTGCGAATACAGGAATCTTACATGCTCATGCAGAAGCTTACTGTGCAGGAACGAATTGGCAATGACGTTCATCAGCGACTCCTCCTCAGCGGAAAGCTCGAGGGGATTCTCAGGATCAATTGTAGGAAAGCTTGTATCAGTCAGCGGATACTCTTTTCCGTCGATGATGCAGGTATTCTTCTCAAGATCTATAGTTTCGAGAATACTGCGGCTGCTCATATCATACTCAGGGTGCTTGCGGATGAGCTGTCCCTCAAGCTTGAACTGAATCACTGCAATGGATTTGTGCATTTTTGCCGCAAGGCTGATATCGACGGGGTCGTACTTGTTGCTGTCGAGAACGTGAGGCATAAAATTAGTGCAGGGGTCATCCGCATACGTTTCGGCAGCGAAAACTGCCAATGCTCTGAGGTTGATACCGTAGCCGTCCTCAAGAACATCAAAGCTGTTATAGCTGATAGCAATTCTCAGGACATTAGCCATAAGAGCCTTGTTGCCGGAAGCGGCTCCCATCCATGAAATATCATGATTGCCCCACTGAATGTCGATATCAGAATATTTCATCAGCTCGTTCATAATGATATCAGCACGAGGACCTCTGTCGAATATATCGCCGATAATATGAAGATGGTCTATGCACATAACCTGAATCAGCGTGCAGATATCGGTAATAAAGTCATCAGCGATTCCGGTATCAAGAATGGAATTTATAATCTGCTCATAGTAGAAATCACGGTTGATATCCTCGCTGACGTGGAGAAGCTCATCAATAATAAAAGCAAAGCCCTTTGACATCTTGCTGCGAACCTTTGAACGTGAATACTTTGCCGAAACGGTCTGACAGACAGTTATAAGACGGTATATTGTGAGTCTGCGCCATTCGTCGCAGAGGACTCCGTCGCTCCGGAGCTGTTTAAGCTGGTTTTCGGGGTAGTAAATCAGTGCAGCCAGCTTTTCCTGCTCACGGGCTGACATAGTTTTAGAGAATGCCGTTTCGATTTTCGCACGAATCATGCCCGAAGCGCTTTTGAGGAGATGAAGAAAAGCCTCATATTCGCCATGGAGGTCACTGAAGAAATACTCCGTGCCCTTCGGTAGCGAACAGATCGCGCTCAGGTTTATCATCTCGCTTGACACGGACTCGATATCGGGATATTCCTTTGCGAGCATCTTTAAATATTTATTGTTCATGCTTTTCAGCCTCCTTATTGAATTTCGCTGCATTGCTCTATATTTATTCTATCATATCAATCGTTTTTCGTCAACCGGATATATCGTTCGATCCAGCAGAGCCTGATGCCGCAGAGACAAAAAAATTCCCGCCTGAAAGCGACCTCCCACAAAGAAGTTTCAACACACTTTCAAAAGGTTGCGTAGTAAAGCCCTACGTAGCCTTTCTCTTTTTGTCATAATCCCTCCGGTCGAGCACTGCAGAGCTGCTTGCAACCCTGAACCTGAAATAAATATCCACCTTCTGCATTCTGTGACCGCTGGATTTATCAGGAGCATGTACCTCAATCCGTTCCACCAGCTCGTGCATGATTTCAGGCGTCAGCTCCGAAACCTCGGTA
>JAFTPG010000115.1 GCA_017463375.1 Ruminococcus sp.
ACTAAACGCCTGTATGCTCTCGCTGCAGGAATGGGCATGGTCGAACGCAACAATAAAGATGATCCGTTTCATCAGCTCGTCGCTGGCATCACAGACAAAACATCTGTCAGCGAATTGACGGATTCAGAGGCTAAAGCAGTAGAGCATGAGCTGCTGGAGCGCATAAGGCTCGGGAAGCAGAATAAACCGCTTAAGCGAAAGAAAACAAAGACAAAAAGCACAGTCCCCGGGATGATGAGCGAACAGCAGCAGAAGCTTGCATGGCGGCTTGTATATCGCCTATGCGAACTTGAACCGACAGAAGCAACGGCTTCCAAACGTCTCATCGGCGCAATCCAGAAGGTTCTGGGCGTTACTGCATCGACAAAAGATCCGTTCCGCTGGATCAATTTCGAGGACGGCGTGAAACTGATAGAGAGTCTTAAACGCTATGTCCGCAGCGCAGAACGCCGTGCCGCTAAAAAGGCAGGTGCCGGGTAAATGGATATCGACAAGCTTATAAGTATTTACCAGTTAAGAGACGATCAAAGGGCGCTTGCTGAAATCATAGGTCTGGAAGCGTACAAAAAACTGGTGGTGAATTATGCAGGAAGTTTTCTCTATATTCAGAAAATTGATTCTGTTCTGAAGGACA
Source organism: Ruminococcus sp. (assembly GCA_017463375.1). Taxonomy (GTDB): domain Bacteria; phylum Bacillota; class Clostridia; order Oscillospirales; family Ruminococcaceae; genus Ruminococcus. The sequence goes on from JAFTPG010000115.1 coordinate 635, forward strand.
TTCGTGACAACGAGATCCGTGAGAAGTTCGACGGCGGTAATTATGGTGCACTTGCACGGGAGTACAACCTCGCCGAAGCGACAGTACGTGATATTGTTGCAGAAAAACGGAAACAGCTCAGGCAATCACCGCTGGAAGGACAGATGACGTTTGAAGACTGGCCACAGAGTAAAATCTTTTCATCCTGATGAATGGATGTTGTATAATTAATATGGTATAGTTGATTTAAAGAAATCGACTATACCATTTTTTATTTTCGGAGGGCACATGGAACACATCGTTGAATTTATCCTATCTGGCGCAATAGGCGTGATATCGTTTTTTCTGAAAAGGACGATGAACGAGCTGGATGGCTGCAAGCGTGACATAGTAAAAATCAAAGAGGACTATATCACAAAAGAGGATTTTTTCCGTGAGCAGACCGAAAATAGAAGAAAGCTCGACAGGATAATGGATATCCTGCTCGAAATGAAGGGAGAAAGAAATGGATAAAGACGAACTCAACAGACGAATTGCAGCCGGAAATTTCGTCGAGAACAACGGAGCAATTCTCAGAACTATAAATATCCTCAAGGTTAAATTTAACAAGCTGAAAAGCATAAGCTATGCGCTGGATGTAGAGAGAGGCGATATCGAAAAAAGTGTGAATTATCTTTATGAAGCCGGATACATCCATCTCAGACACATCGACACCAAACGTCCCACATCTCTTGCAGACACAGAGTTTGACAAGCTCGAAGCCAAGCTGACGCAGAAAGGCATCCAGCTGCTTGCCGGAGTAATAGAGGATGAATGCGTGGAGGTGTAGCCTCCGTGGGAAAGAAAAACAGAAAACATTCGATTATTGACAGCTTACCATGCGATATCAAAGAAGCTGTCGATGAAATGATCAAGGCTAATTTTACTTATCGAGAGATTGCTGATTACATCCAGAAATACGGAGTCAGTATCTCTCTCGCCTCTGTACAAAGGTACGCTTCACGGCTTGAGGCATCTCTCAGAACCCTGAGATTGGCACAGGAAAATTTCCGGGCTATCATGGCAGAGACTGACAAGTATCCTAATCTTGACATTACGGATGGCATCCTCAGACTGCTGAGTAATCAGATTCTGGAGGCTATTAATAAGATGCCGGAAGATCAGCTTAAGGAACTGGATTTCGAGACATTGTCCAAAAATGCTATCGCTCTGACCAGAGCGGCAGCTTACAAGAAACAGATCGACGTCAAGAGTAAGGATGTCCTCGAAAATGGCGCAGATCAGTTCAAGGCTATGATATTCGAGGCTATGGCAAGCGAACGTCCTGAGCTGTACAAAGAGGTCAGAAAATTTATTGAATCCAAGCAGGAAGCCGGGTGATGAAAATGGAAATGTATGTACTACAGGTCAAACCCGGATACGAGGAATCAGCCGCAAGAGAGCTGCAGCGTAAAGGGTATACAGCTATGTGTCCTATGGTGGAAGCGCACATCCGCTTCGGCGGAGAGTGGCACAAACGTCTGAAAATCCTGTTTACGCAGTATATATTTGTAGAATGCGATTTGTCAGACGTGGACTATTATAATATAATGTCCGCTGTCGGTGTGATAAGATTTTTAGGCTGCGGCAAGCCAGAGCCGCTCCCGGCAGATGAGCGGGAGTATATCAGGATCTTGGACAACGGCGGTAAACCCGTCGAAGCTTCCAAGGTTTATGTAACGTCATACGGGGATAAGATGGTTCTCTCAGGATTGCTGCGTAAGTATGCAAATAATTCGGTAAGGATAGACTTACGTCAGCGCCGAGCTTGGGTAACGGTAACGTTGCACGGCAAACCGCATAAGATCACGCTGCCTGTAATCGGCATTTAAATCAGCATGTTTTGTATCAGTACGGTTGATTCGTCCCGTGCTGATCGGCGTGTGTGTATAGACTCTCGAGTCGGATTTTTACAATAAAATCCGAACGGCGGAGCCTGCCCGAAGAAATATGCGTTTAAAATGCGTTTAACAGCACACACAGACGTTTAAAAGAAATCGGGCAACAAACTACCCTATAAAAATCAGAACGGCTAAAAAGGGCAAAATAAGCCCTTATTTTTATGCCTAAGAAAGGAGGCGGTCAGCTTGAGCCGCATAAAGAAGAAAAGTATCAATTCTCTTGCAGACGGAATCTTTAAATTTGAAGAGAGCAAGGACGCTGTGAAGAATTCTGATTATACGGACTTAAACACCTTTATAAAGGACTTTTTAAACACACCTGAGCCGAAGCAGCGCAGGAAGCTTGCCGAGGAATTCAGGAAGCGGCACCTGGAGTTGTATGATTTTATTAAGAATAATGCTCAGCTTATTTCTGCTGAAACGGAGATTGCAAGAATTGTACAGGCTGCTCTTGTCGGTGAGGAACAGGCTGCTGATAATAAGCAGCTGACCAACCTCCTCGAAATGATTGAAAAAGGCTTGGGCGGTGAGAAAAAATGATGTTTTCAGATTTTTCGCCGAAACAGCTGAAGTCAATGATGTGGTGGCAGATGCCTGAGACAAAGAACTACGATGCTATTGTATGTGATGGTTCTGTCCGTTCCGGTAAAACTCTGTCAATGACTATAGGGTTTGTTCTTTGGAGTTGTGCTTGCTTCGACGGTGAAAATTTTGCTTTATGCGGCAAGACGATTGATTCGCTTAAGCGAAACGTTGTAACACCGATGCAGAAATGGATTGAAGGCATTGCAAAAACAAAAATTAATTTCAGCCGTAACTACTGCGACATTACCATTGAGAATAATACCAATCGTTTTTATTTCTTTGGCGGTAAAGACGAAAGCTCATATCAACTGATTCAGGGGTTAACCCTTGCCGGTGTACTTTTTGATGAAGCAGCCCTCATGCCACGTTCTTTTGTGGAGCAGGCGCTTGCACGTTGTTCGGTAAGCGGTTCTAAGTTTTGGTTTAATTGCAACCCTGACAGCCCTGAACATTGGTTCTATAACGAATGGGTGGATGAAAATTCTGAAAAAGTTATGAAAAAGAACCGCCTCAGGCTGCATTTTACAATGGACGACAATTATTCCCTCGACCCTAAGGTTAAAAAACGTTATGAACGTATGTATACCGGAGTTTTTTATGAAAGATATATTCTCGGACTGTGGGTTATTGCTCAGGGGCTTGTGTATACACAATGGTCTGATTCGTATGTTATAGATAAATTTACACCGCCTAAATGGTGTGAATGGCATATCAGTATGGACTACGGTACGATAAATCCATGTTCTATGGGACTGTGGTGTGTCACTGACGATGTGGCTGTGCGTGTCGATGAATATTATTACGATAGCCGTAGAGAAGGAGTTTCCAGAACAGACGAGGAGCATTATGCAGAACTGGAAAAGCTTGCAGCTAAAGTCACCGAGCTTTGTCCTGACGATGATGTTCAAACCGTCGTAATTGACCCTTCAGCAGCAAGTTTTATTGAGTGTATTCGTCGCCACCAAAAATTCAATGTCCGTAAGGCTGATAATGATGTGCTTAATGGTATTCGCAGGACATCCACCCTCATCAGCTTACAGAAAATCAGAGTTATGTCCTGCTGCAAAGGCTTTTTGAAGGAAGTTAAAATGTATCGTTGGGCTGAGAATTCAAGCGTCGATGGTGTTATTAAGGAAAACGATCACGCTATGGATGATACAAGATACCTTGTGAACACAGTTTTGAAGAATACGATTTTAAGAAATATAGGGGGTGAGTAATGTGATACCAGTGTCTGAAATCAAGGCTGCCGGCTATAACGTAGCTGTCAGCGAAAAAATGATCAATAAAATCCGCGAATGGGGTGAAGCCTATGAAAACAAATCCCCTTGGCTTCGGGGTGATGTTAACAAGAATGTATCCTCGCTTGAACTTCCGGCTGGTATTGCCGCAGAACTTACCCGACTTATTCTCTATAAAAGCAAATCATGGGTAACCGGCAAAGGGACAATCAAGAACACTCCACGCTCCGAATGGCTGCAGGAGCAGTATTCACGCTTTATGAAAGGTCTGAGACCGGAGCTGGAAGTTGCTTGTGCAGTAGGCGGCATGGTTTTTAAGCCCTACATTATGGGAGATACCATCTATATTGATACAATTGCTAATGACCGTTTTGTTCCGGGAGCATTTGACCTTGAGGGCAATATTACCGAAGCGATATTTATTTCGAGAGCTGTAGTCGGAAGCGTATATTATACCAGACTAGAACATCATAAATGGAATCCAGATTTCAGCTATGCTATCGAAAACAAAGTATATTCATCTAATAATGAAAATTCATTAGGTAATGCATGTGATTATAAAGCTGTTCCCCAGTGGAGCAGCATTGAACCGGTCAGAACATTCAAAAACATAAAGCATCCGCTGTTTGTCTATTTTAAACTTCCTGTTGCTAATAATGTTGACAGGAATTCGGCTATGGGCATTTCTGGATACGCTCGTGCAATGAATCAGATAAAGCAAGCTGATGAACAGTGGGAACGTACAATGTGGGAGTTCCAGGGGTCTGAGCTTGCTGTTATGGCGGAATCAGGTATGTTCAGGATTGTAAAAGGCGAATACGACTTGCCCAGCGGCAACAAACGTCTGTACAGAATTTTTCAGGATTCGGGAAAACAGGAATCTTTTAAAGAATTTGCTCCGGGAATACGTGATAATTCGCTTTTTAATGGTCTTAATCGTATTTTTCAGCGCATTGAATTTAACTGTGGTCTTGCTTATGGTGTCCTTTCCGATCCTCAAACAGTCGAAAAAACGGCTGAAGAAGTAAGAGGCGCTAAGCAACGCTCTTTGACGCATATCCAGAACATACAGGAAACACTGGAAGATTCTCTGCAGCAGCTTATAGCTGTACTTGACGTCTATGCAGATTTATTTGACCTTGCACCTGCCGGAGAATATGAAACTGTATTTGAATGGGGAGATGGTGTAACTGAAGATCGTGACAAAGAATTTGCACGGAGGCTGCAGCTTGCAACTGCCGGTAAATACAAGTGGGAGAGCTTCATTGCATGGTATTTTGGGTGCTCGGAAGAAAAAGCGGCTGAGCTGATTCCAAATATTCCGCCAGCTCAGTTCGGCGGTGAATTGTAATGCTTACACCGGATTATTACGAACATCTCCTTGATGAGCTTATAAAGCTCTATTCGGAGCTGGATAATGCTATTATAGCGGATATAGTGCGGCGTTTGCTAAAAAACGGCTATGCAACTGAAACAGCTAAATGGCAGTTACAGCAGCTCCAGGAAGCGGGACTGCTTTATGAGGATATTATAGCCGAAATTTCCAGATATACTGATGCAACTCAGCAGCAGGTTCGTGCAATTTTTGAGGATGCAGGGATGCAAGCTATCAAAAATGATAACGTATACTATAAATCAGCTGGGATGTCCGGAATAATTAAAATGTCAGACGCTGCCCTTCAGGTGCTTAATGCCGGATATATCAAGTGTTCCGGGGATTTGAGCAATCTTACTCTTACCACTGCAAATACTGTCCAACAGGCGTACATAACTGCTTGTAATAATGCATATATGCAGATTACAAGCGGCGCTTTTGATTATAACACTGCAATTCGCACTGCTGTAAAGGCTGCTGCGGCAGATGGAACGGCAGTCCTCTACCCTTCAGGGCATCGGGATAAACTGGATGTTGCTGTCAGGCGAACAGTACTTACCGGAGTCGGTCAGACGTGCCGTACGCTTTCGGAAACTAATGCCCAGGATATGGGCTGTGACCTCATGGAAATAACAGCTCATGCCGGGGCACGCCCTTCACATGCTGCATGGCAAGGAAAGATAGTTAGTCTTTCGGGACGAACAGGGTATCTTTCAAAAGCAGACATCGGATACGGCACAGGGGCTGGCTTCGGCGGCTGGAACTGCCGTCATGACTGGCATCCGTTTTTTGAAGGTATGAGCCAAAGATCATACAATGACGAAGATCTTGAGAAGCTAAATGAGAAAAACGTCGAATACAACGGTAATAAATATACCGATTACGAAATATCTCAGATACAGCGCAAAATGGAACGTGATATCCGAAAGCTTAAACGTGAAGCTGTTGCTGCTGATACCGGCAGAATTAATGCAGTGGATGACGACCTGAAGCATAAGTTTGATGATGATTTTATAAAAAGTTCGGCGCAGTTAAAAGAAAAGGAGCGTCAACTGAAAAATCTTCAGAAACAAACAAGAACGCTTCCCGACAAATCTCGTGTGTGGGTTAATGGGTTTGATAAGAGTGTTAGCCAGAAGGCTGTATGGGCTGATAAAAAGCTCTTGCAATTAGGTGACGGAAATGCTATAATAGGAGAAAAGGTATACAATTTCCAAAACAAGCTGAGTCAGGGGAAAATTAATCTTAATATCAAAAAAGAAAAACAGCGTGATCATATCCGTGGAGATGAAAAATGGAAAAAGCGTGTTGCTGATGATTTGAGTAATTCCCAAACCCCAACAAGCATGTTTTTTGAACAAACAGACATTCAAAAGTTGATAGATTCTTATGCCGGAAAGGGCAAAATTGTATATAGGGACGAGAAACAAAACTACCCTATTGAATATGTAACTGCTGACCATGCAGTCGGGAAAGTCTGGGACTCAGGACTGAACAGATATGTTGATACAAAAAGATTTGTAATACGTTACTCGAAGAAAGGGGTACATATGCATCCTGTAAAAGAAAGGGAGTGAGTGTAATGAAAACAGATTTAATGAAACGAGCTATAAATAACCTTGAAGCCACCAGAAAATTGGCTGAAGTTGTTTTAAATGATGGTCGTACTCTCATCGGAACAGCTGATTGTATCAGTTGGCTGCCATCTGAAGGAAATGAAGATATTGATGAGGAGGTATTGAAATTTGATTTAGAAAATGCTCCTCCTGTCTTTATTAAAGAGGAAGAAATAAAATCATATAAGTATATTTAAAACGCTCTTTGAAGAGCGTTTTTATTATGCTTAAAATAAGAAATGAGGTTGATAATATGTTTGGATTCCAGCAGTATATGTATGATGTAATGCTTGCCGTCCGTGCTCCTGATTATCTGACTTATGTCGGACAGCTGCTCCAAAGGAAGCATTATGGAAAAATGAGAAAGTACAGGTCAAGAAATTAAATCTAGATAAAAAAGACGTTGACACGTCTTATTTTTATACTCAAATTAAAACAGGAGGTCAGAATCAATATGATTGATAAGAGATTTTTGGAAGGTCTTGGTATTACTGATAGCGAGATAATCAAAAGCATTATCGCTGAATATGGTAATGACATAAAGACCGAAAAGGATGCAGTCGCTGCAGTTCAGGCTCAGCTGCAGGAGGCTAATGCAACTATTGAGAGCTACAAGGGAATGGATATCGAATCTATCAGGAAATCAGCCGATGACTGGGAAGCAAAGTATAAGCAGTCAGAAGCTGACAGAGCAGCGTTCGAGCACAAGACGAAGGTCAGCAGTCTTGTAAAGGGGCTTAATCTCAAAGACAGCATTTATGAGGAATATCTTGTGAATGATCTTATTGCGAAAGAGCTTAAGTTCGACGGTGACAAGCTCATCGGCAGCGATGATGTTATCGCTGCTTTCAAAAATGATCATCCGGATGCCTTTGCAACTGATAAGCCTTTAATTGATATGGGCGGCGGAACGAAAGGTGTTCCTCTGGGTGACAATGGCTTCAATTTTAATTTTGAGGGAGTTCGCCCTCGCAACAATGGAGGTAAATAATTATGGCAGTGAATTACGCAGAACAGTATTCTTCAGCTCTGGCTAACGCTTATCCGTATGTTCTGAATTTCGGAGCTTTATGGAATTCCGATAATAAGGACAAGTATGAGGTTGTAGATGGTAAAACCATCAAGATTCCGACACTTTCGACTGGCGGACGTGTTGACGGCAGCAGAGATGAGATCGGCAGCTTCTCCCGTAATTTTGATAATGACTGGGAAACCAAGGAGCTCACGCATCACAGAATGTGGCAGACGCTTGTGCACCCGAAGGACGTTGATCAGACAAAACAGGTTGCCTCAATCCAGAAGATCACAAAGACGATGAATGAAACCGAGAAATTCCCTGAAATGGATGCATATCTTATTTCTCAGGTGTATTCCCTCAGAAATAAACAGGAAGCCTTTACTCCTATCACTAACGGCTCACTTACTAAGGATAATGTCCTTGCAAAGTTTGATGAGATGATGGCTGAAATGGACGAGGCGCTTGTTCCGCTTCAGGGAAGAAAGCTTTATGTGGATACATACACTAAAAAGCTTATTGATAATGCAACAGAGCTTGCGTTCCGTCGTACAACAGGCACCAAGAACGTTGATAAGAGCATTTCCCGTATTGATGAAGCTGAGATTATCTCTGTTCCTACCGCTCTGATGAAAACCTCATACACTTTTACCAAAGGATGGACTCCTGCTAAGGATGCGCTTCAGGTAAAGATGTTCCTTGTCCATCCGTCCTGCCTTCTCCCCGTTGCGAATTATGAATTTGCTGAGCTTGCGGCTCCTTCAGCGATGTCCCACGGCAAATGGGTTTACTACGAGGAGAGCTTTGAGGATGTGTTTATCCTTAATAAGAGATACAAAGGAATCCAGATGGTTATTGAGGAAGCTGCGGGTGCATAATGATGTATGCCGATTACAGCTTTTATACGGGAACTTATCACGGGAGCCTGATCCCTGAACAGGAATTCTCATATCGTGAAGCCCGGGCAGCAGAATATATCAACTACATGACCTCTGACAGAATAACTCCTGAATTACTGGAAGCCGACGGCGCAGCAGCTCTTAAAATCAAGAGCTGCTGCTGTGCTTTAGCCGAAGGCGACTATAGATTCGAGAGAAATTCGGATAAGAGCGCTGAAAAGGTTGGTAATTATTCTGTTACTTATAATAACAGGTCAGAGAACTCCTATAAGTTGGACAAAGCTGGAATTGTTGATAGATATCTCGGGAATACCGGACTGCTTTTTAGAGGTGTTAAAAATGTATAAAAACGCCAATTGCACCCTGTATAAATACGATAAAGCGACAGGAGGATACATACGACACTTTATAGAGGGCGTGTACTGGCATGGAGGTAAAGATGGCAGCGTGGGCAAAAGTGGTCTATCGACTGCGGATGGCACAACCATCTTTATATACCAGCAGTCTCCGATTCCTGAATCACCAACAAAGGATATTCTGGTGAAAGGCTGCTGCGAGTTTGAGTTTGACAACACTTCGCAGCAGACAGTTTCAGCGAGTTTAAAAATTTTAAGAGCAGAAACTGACTTTGTTACAGCAACGTCTATTACTGACTGCTGGTACGGAGGGCTTCCGCATTATGAGATATCCGCAAAGTAAGTGATTTTAATGAAAATTAAACAACCAAAAGATCATAATAAAGATGGTATTCGGCTAGTATGGGACAAAAAGCTTTCCCCGGAGATTTCCGCCAAGTTTGAAAGTGCGCAAAAGTATATAGATAGTGAGTGCTTGCGTTATTGCGATGACTATATGCCGTTTCTGACTGGCGCATTGAAAAGGAGTGGCTTTCTCGGGACAGTTGTTGGCACCGGAAGACTTGTATATATCGCACCGTATGCCCGCTGGCAGAATTACAACAACGCCGGAAAAGGAATCCAAGGAACTGCGAACGGCGGCTTAAGAGGCAGACTTCCCTTTGAACGAATGAAGGCTGACAAAAAAGACATTATTCTCAGGGGTGCGGCTGCTATAATTGGAGGAAAGGTGAAATGAATATAATCGAACTTGTAAAATCTATTTTGCTTGAATTTCCGAAGATATCTGAAATATGTAACGATATCCATGTTGATTTCACAGATGATGAGCCTACGAATTACGGTTTGTCATCGACAGGCGACACATTAATCTCAGAAGATATACTCGGCAATCAGAAGCGTAGACATAATTTTGTCCTTTATGCTGTCTATCAATCTTTGAACGATTACGACCGTATTAACAACAGCGGCGTTTTGCTTGAGCTCCAGACATGGCTTGAGCACTATACTGATGACAAGCTTGCATTAATTAAATCTGGAGACGGATTGCTTAGCGGTCATCTTAATAAACTGACGTGTGCAAATGGTATGATTTACAAAATACCAGAAGAAATCGAAACAGACGGCGTGCAGTATCAGCTGCAGATTATCGCCCAGTACACAGTAGAGGCGTGAAAGAGAGGTAAAAACTATGGCAGAAACAGTTGGCAAGCTCAAAAGAAGCGCACTGGCACATTATCTTGATTCTACCTTTGGCGGTGAGACCCCGTCATGGTATCTCATCGGAAAAGATGTTGAGGATATGTCTATCGAACTTAATCCCAACGTCGAAACGGCAACAAATATCCTCGATGAAACATCGGTCAATGACAATGGTTACGAGCCGAGCACAGAGGTGGATACATACTATGCGAATCCGTCAGACGGCGAATTTTATGAGAAGCTTAAGGATATCGCAATGAACCGTCAGACGGGAGAAGCGTGCAGAACAACTATCCTTGAAGTGCTGATCGACAAGACAGCAGCACCGTTTGACGCATGGACGGAGGATGTAATTATCAAGCCTCAGTCCTACGGCGGTGCAACAGGCGGAGTCAGAATCCCCTACAGCATTACCTTCTGCGGCAACCGCAGACAGGGTACAGTCACCATCACCGACAGAGTGCCTGTATTTACAGAAACTGCGGCTGAATAAGGGAGGTGCAGCTCATGAAATCAATTAATTTCAGTACCGGAATCAGGGAGTATAAAATCAACGAGGATGAATCCAGAGTAATAAGAATCAATCTCTCCGATCTTAATATGGGTAGCCGTATAGAGGAGATGAAGGAGAAAATTAACGCCCTTGATCAGAAGTACGGTAGCATCAAAAAGCCCACGTCTAAGCAGCTTGCGGAGATGGATTCGAGTATCCGCAGCATAATCGACTACGCTTTCGGTACAGATGTCTGTACTCCTGCATTTGGCGAAGTGAATGTTATGTCTCCTGTTGAGGGGACGCCGCTTTTCAGAAAATTCTTTGAGGCATTCCTTCCTGCGCTGAAGGCGGACGTAAATGCCATGAAGATAAAGAAGCCGGAAATCCGCCCGGAGGTGCAGAAGTACCTTGAGAAGCCGCAGATCAGCTCCGTGCAGCCCATTGCAGCACTCGCTCAGCCGTGCAGTCAGCCTGCCGGAATTGATATCAGCTCCCTCACAAAGGAACAGAAAACCGCACTCCTGGCACAGCTTATCTCATGACAGGGCAGCTCTCTCAGGCGCTTGAACTAGGCGGCAGAAGCTATCCCATCAACGCCGACTTCCGGAATGTTCTGACGATATTTGATGCCTTCGGCGATAACAATCTCACGAAAGTGGAAAAGGCACTTGTCTGCATCAGGCTGCTTTACCGGGAAATGATTCCTGCACCGCTGGTCGGCGAGGCAATCAGCCGGGCATACTGGTTCTGTGACGGCGGTGATATTCCGAAGTCCGAACCAGAAAAGGTAAAAACACTCGACTGGAATCACGATGGGCATATTCTCTTCCCAGCACTCAGTAAGGCTGCCGGGACTGCCGATATCCGCAGTCTGTCCTTCCTGCACTGGTGGACATTTTTAGGATTATTCGGGGAGATCACCGACGGGCTGTTTTCCACAGTAATGCACATCCGCAGAAAAAAATCCAGAGGTCAGAAGCTGGAGAAGTGGGAACGTGAGTTTTGCAATCGCAATAAGGTTCTCATCACCATCCGCACTCCCGAGGAACAGGCTGAGATAGACGAGACAGAGGAGTTCTTGAGAACTATATTATAGTCTTGAAAAATGCTTTCCTTTGTGGTATAATTCTGCCAAGGAGGGATATTATGTCATTATTTGGAAAGCTCAAAAATGCGCTGTTCAGCAAAGAAGCCGTTTCGGAAAGAAAAGAAATAACAGTTTATTTTGAAAATGGCTTGTTAACTCGTGCCGTTCCGCCGCCAGGTACAGATTTATATGAATGTCGGGAGATTATCTACAATGCAAGGTATATTGTTTCTGACGGCAGGAAATATGATCTTGAAAATGTCAGAAGCATTGAATCTATTCGTTCTCCTGAGTTTGATTATTTTGATAACTCGGAAATAGGCGTAACCGGAAACTTAGTCTATATCCTGCGAATGAAAGCTTCTCGTCTGAAAAAAGATGGGAAAGTGGATGTGGCTATTGCTCTTTTGAAAAGGGCAACAGAAATGATGCCGAATTCAAAAGTCGGATGGACAAAAAAAGATTATTTGAGATTCCCTGACTGGCTTTGTGAAACGGGAGAATTTGAAGCGGCAAAAACTGCTCGCAATTGTATTGAAAAATCGTTTGAAACCACGTTAAATGCTAATCGTCAGCTCCAACTGCACCAGCTGGAAAATGCCGAAAAACTAAATACAGATCTGGTTGAAGCCAATTACTTTTGTGGATGCTGTGGAGAATGTGCTAAGTATCGAGGACGTTGGTTCAGCATTTCCGGGAAAGATGGACGATTCCCAAAGATGCCCGTTGATTACGGCTGTAATTGTCAAGGCATATCATTGCACCCTGTTATCGAGAATATATCTAAGCCGTTGTATTGTCCTGAAAATAAGGATATTGTAGAATACAGCAATCGTCCATTTATTGATGATAGAGATGAAAAAGAAAAAGAAATACATCAGCATTATCTGGATAGAGGCGTATTTGAATCTGTAAAATATCAAGATAAGGAAGACTACGAAAAACTCATCAGGCTCATTCCGGATGAAATGCCGAAATCATTTTCTGCTTATAGGAGAATGAAAATGAGCGAAACTGATAAATTTCTGTGCATTTCTGAAGAGGCGAGCAAATTGGGAATGAATATTCGGCTGCCGGAGAAAGAAAAACTTATAATTGATAGATACAACAAGTACGAAAAAGCCTTGAAAGAAAACAATAAAACACAATAAAACTAAGCACTCCGCACGGGGTGCTTTTTCATACCCTAAAATCGGAAGGAGGTGAAATTGATGTGAAGATCTACCGATGCCCGCACTGTGGAAGAATCCTTTTTGAGGGTGATTTCAAGGGCAGGATAGTGATAATCTGCCGGAGATGTAAAAATAAAAACGTATATGAAAATAAGTAGTTTCACAGCGTACCAAGCGTGCCCGAAACCTTGATGGAAGGGAGTGGGTACGTTGACTGCGGATGGCTATCTTAATTTTGATACGAAGATTGATACGGGTGGCTTTGAAAGCGGTTTGGGGGATATTTCCAAACAGCTGAAATCACTTTCAGCTATTATGGGAAAACTGCGAACCGTTATTGATGATATCGAAAATGTCAGATTTACTGCGGATATATCCGAGGTAAAATCAGCTGCAAAAGAAATAGAAAAACTGAATCCGACCGCAAAGGCTGATGTCAAAACAAATGCCGCTGAAATCCCTGACTACAGTCAGGAAGTTAAGGCGGATATTGCGGTCGATAAATCAGAACTTGACAAAATCGACCCGACAATTGAAGCAGA
>JAFTPG010000116.1 GCA_017463375.1 Ruminococcus sp.
GAAAAGCTGAAAACGGGAGACATCGTGAAAATCCGCTTCGGAAACGGAAATGCAAAAGCGGAAATTATTGAAATCGGTGATTGATTAATGGAAGAAAAAATTACTTTTGAAGATAATATGAAACGTCTCGGAGCAATAGTTTCCGAGCTTGAAAAAGGCGATATTCCGCTTGAAAAGGCTGTTGAGCTTTACGGCGAGGGCATGAAGCTTTCTGTTCAGTGCAGAAAGCAGCTCGAGGAGGCTCAGCTCAGGATAACAGAGGACGGCGGAAGCATATCGTCAGCGGAGGTGCAGTGATGAACGGAAATTTCAATCAGAAGCTTCGGGAATATATCGGGTTTACCGAGGAAAAATTAAAGGAATACAACAAGCATACTCAGGAGAGCGAGGCTCAGAAAAATCTGATTGACGCCATGAACTATTCTCTGGAAGCAGGCGGAAAAAGAATCCGACCTGTGCTTGTGTATGCGTTCTGCGAGGCATTGGGAGGGGATTACCGCAAGGCGTCTGCTCCTGCCTGTGCAATCGAGATGATACATACCTTCTCGCTGATTCACGACGATCTGCCTGCTATGGATGACGACGATTTCAGACGCGGAAAGCCGTCATGTCACAAGGCTTTTGGTGAGGCTATGGCGATTCTCGCCGGAGACGCTCTTTCGGTTCTGCCGTTTGAGATTATCGCTGACGATGAGTTCCTTACGGCTCAGCAGAAGGTGAAGATTATTTCCGCACTTGCAAAAGCTGTCGGAAAGGACGGCATGATAGGCGGTCAGGTTATTGATATGGAAAACGAGCAGCGCTGCGATGTCGATGAGGAAAATCTTCGCAATATGTACCGCAATAAAACAGGACAGCTTATCGCTGTTTCATGCGTTATGGGCGGAATCTGTGCCGGAGCTTCCGAAAATCAGCTCAAAACAGCTGCGGAGTATGCGTACAGACTCGGACTTGCATTCCAGATAATTGACGATATTCTGGATGTTACAAGTACAGCTGAGGTTCTCGGAAAGCCGATAGGCAGCGATGAAGCGGAGAATAAGACAACGTTTGTGACTCTTTACGGAGTGGAAAAGGCGCAGGAAATCGCTTCGGGAATTACCGATGAAGCAATGGAGCTTCTGAATGAATTTGAAAATAATGACTTTTTGCGTGAACTGACTGAAATGCTGCTGAAGCGTAAAAATTAGTGTAAAAGGAGTTGCAGTTTAAGCTGCTTTGTATAAAATGAGGAATGATATAACAAAAGACGAAAACGTCTGTCTCAGCGACCTTGATTTGCCGTACGACTTAAAGAATCTTACAATAAAACAGTGTACGCATCTCTGTTCAGAGATAAGGAATATGCTCATATCCACAGTTTCAAAAACAGGCGGACATCTTGCGTCGAATCTGGGTGTGGTGGAGCTGACGATGGCTATTCACCGCAATTTTGACTCTCCCAACGATAAGATCGTATGGGACGTCGGACATCAGGCGTATACGCATAAGATCCTTACCGGCAGAGCTGACAGATTCTCGACACTCAGACAGGAAAACGGTATTTCCGGATTTCCCAAGCCCGACGAATCCGAGCATGATACCTATATAAGCGGTCACAGCAGTACGTCCGTATCAGTTGCCTGCGGAATAGCCGAGGCTATGAAGCTTCAGGGCAAGGATAACTATGCGGTTGCCGTAATAGGCGACGGAGCAATTACAGGCGGAATGTTCTACGAAGCAATGAATAATGGCGGCAAGGACAGGAATAAAAATCTTATAGTTATTCTCAACGACAACGATATGTCTATTTCCAAGAGCGTCGGAGCACTGTCACGTTATCTGACCTCGCTCAGAAATACCGAAAAATATATGAATACCAAAAGAGCTGTTGAAAAAACGCTTGCAAATATTCCGGTAGTCGGAATGCCCGTGGCTAAGAGCATTAAAACGGCTAAGAACTCGGTGAAGTATAAGCTTCTCGAGCAGAGCACGATGTTCGAGGATATGGGATTTGTCTACTTAGGACCTGTAAACGGACATAATCTCAGCGAGCTTGAAGAGGTAATGCACGTTGCCAAGAGATATGACCGCCCTGTGTTCATTCATGTCAAGACCGTCAAGGGAAAGGGATATATGCCTGCTGAGAAGAATCCGGGCGAGTATCATGGAATTTCCAGATTTGACATAGTAACGGGAAATCCCGAGGTTTCGGCGGACGAGTGCTTTTCCACGGTGTTCGGAAAGGAGCTCTCTGCGCTTGCGGAAAAGGACAGCCGTATCTGTGCGATTACTGCGGCAATGAAGTACGGTACGGGACTCCAGTTCTTCGGCTCGCAGTTCCCCGAGCGCTTCTATGACGTGGGGATTGCTGAGCAGCATGCAGTGACTTTTGCCGGAGGTCTGGCTTCTATGGGACAGATTCCCGTATTTGCGGTGTACTCTTCCTTTTTGCAGAGGTCGTATGACCAGCTTGTGCATGATGTGGCAATAGGAAAGCTTCATGTTGTTCTCGGAGTTGACAGAGCAGGCATAGTCGGCGAGGACGGCGAAACTCATCAGGGACTTCTTGATGTTCCGATGCTGACCTCGATTCCGAATACGGTTATATACTCTCCGTCCTGCTATGAGGAGCTGAGAATGTGTCTGAAACGTGCAGTCTACGAGGACAAGTGCATTGCGGCAGTCCGCTATCCGAGAGGTGCGGATACTTCTTCATTTGATAAGGAGTTACTCAACACTGAGTATACATTCACACATTCCGAAAGCAGGAAGCTTCTGATTGTTTCCTATGGACGAATCTACAGCGATGTGTACAGCGCAGGCGGAATTCTCAGTGCTGACGGAATCGACTGCGGACTTCTCAAGCTGACGAAAATATATCCGATTTCCGAGGAGATTTTCGCAGAAGCTGCCGAGTATGAGCAGATAATTTTCTTCGAGGAAAGCATGGGCGCAGGAAGTATTTCCGAAAAGTTCGGCGAGAGACTCGCAAGGATGTCCTATCAAGGCAGCTACAGCAGCGTTGCAGCAAATGATTTTGTAAAGCAGGCGTCTGTAAAGTCCTGTCTGGACAAGCTTGGGCTTTCATGCGGAAAAATTACCGAATATGTAAGGAAAAGGAGCTTTATAGATGTCAAGGCTTGACGCAGAGCTGGTCGCAAGAGGAATCGCTCAGAGCCGTGAGCGTGCAAAGGAAATGATAAAATCAGGCGGAATTATCGTCAACGGAAAAACTGCTTCCAAGCCGTCGCTGGAGGTTTCCGCCGGGGACGCTGTAGAGGCTCTCACGGAAGATTTGCAGTATGTCGGACGAGGAGCATTGAAGCTCGAAAAGGCGGCAGCAGAGTTCGGCATTGATTTTACGGGAAAGCTTTGTCTTGATATAGGAGCCTCGACAGGAGGCTTCACCGATTTCATGCTGAAAAACGGAGCAGCAAGGGTAATTGCCGTTGACGTGGGTCACGGTCAGCTTGCGGAGTCCCTGAAAGCCGATAGCCGTGTGGTAAATGCCGAGGGAACCGATATCCGTGATGTTACTGCGGAATTCACAGGCGGCGAAGTGGATTTCATCTCAGTGGATGTATCCTTTATTTCGCTGAAGAAGATTCTCCCGAAGATGTACGAGCTTCTGAAAAACGGAGCTTGTGCCGCAGTCCTTATCAAGCCCCAGTTTGAGGCAGGGCGTGAAAATATCGGCAAGCGCGGTATTGTAAAGGACAGAAGAGTTCATGAGCGGATTCTCTCCGATATCAACGCCTTTGCAGCAGAGCTCGGATTTTATGCCGAGAAGTACACATACTCTCCCGTAAAGGGCGGAAGCGGAAATATAGAGTACCTCGTGAAGCTTGTGAAATCGGAGCTTCCTGCAAAACTGCATGATTTCAGCGAACTGACCGACAGAGCATTCAAACAACTGTAAAGGAGCACAAATTAACGATGAAAGCAGCTTTATACCCGAATTTTCAAAAGAAAAACGCACTCGGATGCGCTCGGGAAGCGTGTGACGTCCTGAGAGAAGCAGGAATTGATGTCTTTGTGAGCGGCGAGTATTCAAAGGAATTCTCCGACAAACAGGGAGTCCGGTTTGAGGATATAGGTGAGTCGGCAAAAACGGCTGATATCGTTATTGCAATCGGAGGAGACGGAACGATTCTCCGCTGTGCAAAATACCTCATGGGAACCGACACAAAGCTGCTCGGTATAAATACGGGAACGCTGGGATTCATGGCAGGTCTTGAGGCTGACCAGCTGGACAAGCTCAGACTCCTGAAAACAGGGGAGTATGAGGTTTCCGAACGAATGACGCTCGATGTAAAATTGCCGGATGGTAAGCTTTACACCGCCTTGAATGATATATGTGCAAAATCCAGAAAATCAAAGATCTGCGACTTTGAGGTATATTCGGACGGATATCTGATCGGAAGATACCGTGCAGACGGAGTTCTTTTCAGTACGCCGTCGGGTTCGACAGCGTATGCGCTCTCAGCGGGAGGTCCGGTCATTGAGCCTGATCTGGAATGCATCGAAATGACGCTGATCTGTCCTCATTCGCTTTTTTCAAGAGCAACTCTGTTTTCTGCCGGAAGAAAGCTTCTTTTCAAAGACGCGGCCTCCGACGGGAAATCCCTGATAAGCGTCAGCGTTGACGGAGAAGCTCATGTTGATATTGAGTGCGGTCAGGAAATCGAAATATGCAGAGGAAGCCATAAGATCAGGTTTATCGACCTTATCGGCAATTCGTTCCATGAATCGCTCTGCCGAAAAATGATGAAGCCGATAAAGTGAGGTGAATGAATGAAAAATCACAGACATGAAGCTATTCTGGAAATAGTGTCAGAGACTCCCGTGGCTACTCAGGAGCTTCTGATAAAGCTGCTCGGGGAGCGTGGAATAAAGGCTACTCAGGCAACGCTTTCAAGGGATATTCAGCAGCTTTCCCTTGTGAAGGCAAGGGACGAAAACGGAATATACAGATATATGCTTCCGGCGGCAACAGCTGTTGAGAAGAGCTTTTTTGCCGAAGCAGTGCTCTCCGTTGACTATGCTCTCAATACGATAGTCCTGAAGTGCAGAGCCGGAATGGCTCAGGGAACCTGTGCGGCGATCGACTCGGTAAATCATCAGGGAGTAGTGGGAACTATTGCCGGCGACGATACGATTTTCATTCTTGTCCGCACGGAAGCGGATGCAAAAAAGCTCTCTAAAAAGTTCAGGAGTGAGCTTTTTCCCGGAAAACAGCAAATGAGGTAGACTGATGCTTAAAGAAATCTATATAAAAAATCTTGCCGTAATAAAAGAAGCAGTAATACCGCTGACGGAAAATCTCAACATATTCACCGGTGAGACAGGTGCGGGAAAATCCATACTTATCAACGGAATCAACGCAGTATTGGGTCAGAGATGCTCAAAGGACATCGTGCGTACAGGTTGCAGCAAGGCGATTATAACGGCTCTTTTCACCGACCTCTCTGCGGAGGTTCAGGAAAAGCTCGACGAGCTTGGAATCTCCCACGATAACGAGGAGATCACCGTAACACGAGAAATAAGCGCAGACGGCGGAAGCGTTGCGAGAATCAATCAGCGGACCGCTTCGGCAACGATTCTGCGTGAGATCGGAAGTATGCTCATCAATATTCACGGTCAGCACGATAATCAGGTTCTGCTTGACTGCGAGCGTCATCTCGGGATCCTCGACGGCTTCGGAGGAGATAATACCGCCCTGACAGCCTATCGTGAGAGCTTTCGTGAGCTTCAGCAGACTGCAAGAAAGCTCGGCGAGCTGAAAAAACTGGAGCAGTCAAGAATTGAGCGCAGCCGTTACCTCAGCGAGATCATCGACGATATCGGCGAGCTTGACCTCAGTGAAAATGAGGATGAGCTGCTTGAAAAGGAATACGAGACTGCAAAAAATGCTCAGAGCGCAATAATTTCGATAAATAACGCAGTTCAGCTTCTCACGGGAGAGGAGAATGCTTCGGAGCTTCTGACGGCTGCGGAAAAGGAAATCAGCCGCTTTACGGAGAATAATGATAAGCTGAATACCCTCTATGAGAGGATTGCAGCTGCTGAAATAGAGCTGTCCGACATTGCCTCGGAGCTTGGAGAAATTGCCGATAAAATCGAGCTTGACGGTCAGCGCCTTGACTATCTGGGCGAGCGTCTGGGAGCAATAAACGCCCTCAAAAGGAAGTATGCCTGCGACTGCGGAGAGCTTTGCAGCATGTATACAAACGCTTTGCAGGAGATTGCACAGATCGACAGCTCCTCGGACGAAATTGCAAAGCTGACCGAAAAGAAATCCGAGCTTCTTCACGTTGTCACCGAGAGAGCAAGAACGCTCTTTGAGTATCGTGAGAGAACGGCGGAAAAATTCGTGGAGCGCGTCACAGCTGAGCTTGAATTCCTGAATATGCCCAGTGTAGTGCTCGCAGTACGTCATGAGAAGGGTAAGCTAACGGTAAACGGCATGGATACCGTGGAATTTCTGATTTCCGCAAACAAGGGAGAAGAGCCGAAACCGATTTCCAAAATTGCGTCGGGAGGCGAGCTGTCAAGAATCATGCTTGCCCTGAAAAGCGTTATTGCGGATAAAGACAGCATTCCGACAATGATTTTCGACGAAATTGATACGGGAGTCAGCGGAAAGGCGGCTCAGAAAATCGGAATCAAGCTCCGTGAAATAGGAAAGGTTCGTCAGGTGCTGTGCGTGACACACCTTTCTCAGATTGCGGTAATGGCTGATAATCATCTGATGATCGAGAAGAAAATCATTGACGAGCGTACCGAGACTCATGTATCTCAGCTTGACTTCGAGGGAAGAAAATCCGAGATTGCCCGGATAATGGGCGGCGAGAATCCAAGTCAGCTTATGCTTGATACGGCTGAGGAGGAGCTTCTCAGAGCAAAAGGGCTTTAGTGGGAGGATATTATGAAGATTTACTCAACACGTCACGGTCAGACCGATTACAATAAAAAGGACTTTATTCTCGGAATTACCGATCTGGAGCTGAATGAAACAGGTCTCAGTCAGGCTAAGCAGCTTGCTGAGGAGATAAAAAATTCCGGAATAAAGCTTGATATAATTATTTCCTCGCCTATGAAGCGTGCGCTGAAAACGGCTCAGCTTGCTGCGGAGCTGAACTCTCTGGAGCTTGTCACTGACGAGAGACTCCGTGAATGGGATTACGGAAAATTTGAGGGACTCCACCGCACGGCAGAGGGATTTGCTGAGAACAAGCGTGAGTTCGGAGTGAGAATGGGAGAGACAGGAGAATCGCTTTTACAGCTTTCTCATAGGGTGTATTCTGTTCTTGACGAGGTTATTGAGAAGTACAAGGGGAAAAACGTTCTGCTCGTAAGTCACGGAGGAATCTGCCGTGTTATCGAGACATACTTCAATAATATGACTACCGCCGAGTACAGTAACTGGTTTATGGGCAACTGTCAGCTGATAGAGTACGATTTAGGAGACTGATATGAGAATAGGAGTTGACTATTATCCCGAGCAGTGGGATAAGTCTCTGTGGCG
The DNA here is from genome assembly GCA_017463375.1 of Ruminococcus sp. Lineage (GTDB taxonomy): Bacteria > Bacillota > Clostridia > Oscillospirales > Ruminococcaceae > Ruminococcus. The sequence goes on from JAFTPG010000116.1 coordinate 7,511, forward strand.
CAAGGACGCAGAGCTTATGGCTGAAACGGGAGTTTCAATAGTACGTCTTGCGGAATTTGCATGGTCGAGACTTGAGCCTGAGGAAGGAAGCTTTGACTTTTCATGGCTTGATGAAGCTGTGCAGATTTTCTCTGAAAACGGAATAGAGGTCGTCCTCTGTACGCCGACGAATTGTCCTCCGCTGTGGCTTTACGAGAAGCATCCCGAAATCATACAGACCGGTGCGGACGGCAGAAGGATCCAGATCGGAATCAGAGGTCACAGATGTATCAATTCTTCCGTGTTTCTTGAATATGCAAAGAGGATCACCGACGAGATGACTCGTCATTACTCCGGCAATTCCTCTGTGATCGCATGGCAGATCGACAACGAGCTTGAAGCTTATCCCTGCTGCTGCGAGGAGTGCAGGGCAGATTTCAGAAACTGGCTTATTGAGAAATACGGAACTGTTGATAACATCAACAAAGCATTCGGAAACAGCGTCTGGAGCGGCGAATACAGCAGTATAACTCAGATTCAGCCGCCGTCGGCTTATCCGAAAGCGTGGCAGAATCCTGCACTTTGTCTGGATTACTGGCGATTCACTTCCGGATGTACGGCTGAGTATGTAAGGCTTCTTTCGTCCGTAATCAGAAAGAACTGTCCCGGAATTCAGATCACTACGAATACATGGTTCTGTGAGAATATGCCGGATCTCTACGATATGTTCAGCGAGCTTGATTTTGTCTCCTATGACAATTATCCTCCTGTGAGGATTCCGAAGAATCCTGATGAATTCTATTCCCATGCATTTCATCTTGATTTCATGCGGGGCATAAAGCAGCAGAATTTCTGGATCATGGAACAGCTCAGCGGTCTTACAGGAAGCTGGGCTCCGATGGCTCCGACTCCTAGACCGGGACAGATAAAGGGTTATGCGCTTCAGGCAATTGCACACGGAGCTGATACTGTTGTTCATTTCCGCTGGAGAACCGCAATAACCGGAGCTGAGATGCACTGGCACGGAATCCTTGACCACAGCGGAGCTCTTAACAGACGCTATTCGGAGTTCAGGGAGCTGTGTAAAATTCTCCCGAAGCTTGAACCTGTGAACGGTGCCGAGATCTACTCAGAGACAGCGATACTTTATTCTCCTGAGAGCGAATGTGCTTTCAAAATCCAGCCGCAGACAGACGGCTTCTATTATTTGGAGCAGATGAAGTATTTCCATGCAGCATTCACAAAATACGGAGCTAACATTGACGTGATATCGTCCGAAGCTGATTTGTCCCGTTATAAAATCGTGATCGCACCGTCGCTTTATGTTAATAATGAGCAGGTTACTAAGAAGCTGAAACGCTACGTCAGCGAGGGAGGAACTCTTGTCATGACCTGCCGGAGCGGAGTCAAGGATGAGAACAATAACTGCATAATGGACGCACTCCCGGCAGTTTTCAAGGAGCTTGTCGGAGCAGAGGTTGTTGAATATGACCCTATCGGATGGAGCGAGCAGTCTGTTGCTGCAAACGACGGAAAAGCTTTCAGCTGTAAGCAGTGGTGCGACGTCCTGAAGCTCAATACAGCAGAGTCTCTTGCGGAGTATGCAGACAGCTTCTATAAGGGTGCTCCTGCGGTTACAGTGAACAAATACGGCAGAGGAACAGCCTACTACATCGGAACAGTTGGGAAGATGGATTTCTACGAGGATTTTGCTGGAAAAATCATGGAGCAGTGCGGATTATCAAAGCTTGACGGACTCCCGACAGGTACTGAGATTACAACAAGAACTGACGGCGAGTGCGATTACATATTCATTTTCAACAATTCGGAAAACGATGTTGAAATAAATCTTCCTGAGACTATGTACAGCCTTATGGATTCTGCGGATAAGGAAAAAGTAAAGCTAAAGCCATTTGAAATGGACGTTTTAAGGAAATGAGGGTATAATATGAAACTGCTTGCGGTAATTGATATGCAGAACGACTTCATTGACGGCGCTCTTGGAACAGCAGAGGCTGTCCAGATCGTCGGCAGAGTTGCGGAAAAAATCAGCTCCATACGCGAAAGCGGAGCTGAGGTGGTATTTACAAGGGATACTCACGGCGAGGATTATCTCTCGACGAGCGAGGGCAAAAAGCTTCCAGTTGAGCACTGCGTCAGAGGTACTTATGGCTGGGAAATTACAGACAAGCTTGAGGTTCGGGATTCAAAAATAATTGACAAGCCGACCTTTGGTTCGTATGAGCTTGCGGAATATGCGGCTTCAATTGAGAAGCTTGAAGAAGTGATTCTCGTCGGACTCTGCACGGATATCTGCGTGATTTCCAACGCAATGCTGCTGAAAGCAAGGCTTCCTGAGGTCAGAATTACAGTTGATTCAGGCTGCTGTGCAGGAGTAACTCCGCAGAGTCACGAAAACGCTCTCGAGGCAATGAAAATGTGTCAGATTGACGTAGAATAGCAAAATGCGGCAGAGCTTCACAGGCTTTGCCGCATTGTTTTGGATTGAGATTCTTAACCCGAATTTAAAATTCGATTCCTTTTCTTGCCGGAATTCCCCTATTATAGGGATGTTTAAGAGCGCTTATCTCACTTATATAATCAGCTTCGGAGATATATGCGTCAGAGGGATTTCTTCCGGTAATAACGATTTCAGCCGTCTCATAATGACGCAGAGCTACAGAGTCGGCAAGCTCCCTGTCGAGGAGACCGAGATTATAAGCGTCGAGGAACTCATCAAGAACAAGCATTTGAATTTTCTTTTTTGAGAGGAGTGCAGCTGCATTTCTGAGCATTTCATTATGGCGGCAGGAGATCTCCGCTTTCTGGCTTTCATTCATCATGAAAGAGAAGGGACAATTTTCATCGCATCTTTCAATAGTGATGTTATCTATTTTTTCGAGAGAAGTAAGCTCAGCAGTGTCAGTGCCTTTGAGAAACTGTATGATGTGAACCTTTATTCCTGCACCGGCAGCTCTTATTGCAAGCCCCAGAGCTGCCGTTGTCTTGCCTTTGCCGTCTCCGCAGTAAATGTGATTCAAACCCATAAAATCAGCCCTTTC
>JAFTPG010000035.1 GCA_017463375.1 Ruminococcus sp.
AAGACCTCAGCCGAACGGCGGATACTACAATAATAATTCTGCTCAGAACGGCGCTCCTCAGCAGGGCAGACCGCCTCAGCAGCAGATGGTCTACCCTCAGAACCGCCCTCAGAATTATCAGAGAAGTCAGGGAAACGGCGCTGCTCCGCAGAACAGCCCCCCTCAGCAGCGCAGAGCTCCTCAGCAGCAGACTGCCGGAAAAGCAGCTCCGTCACAGAAGCAGTCTGCTCCAAAGCGCAAAAAGAAAAGACGCAATCCGGTTGTAAAGATTTTTCTGAGAATTTTCTTCTCGCTCTTCATAATCTTCCTGATCATCTTCGGAATCTATTCGTGTACGGCGGTCTCGCTCATCAATAAGCTCAATTACACCGAAAGCGGCTCGAGAAATCATGCTGCTGGAGCACTCAGTGCGGATCATGTAACAAATATTCTTCTTATCGGTACCGACGGCAGAGATGTCAGCGACAGAGGCCGCTCTGATACGATGATTCTGCTCTCTGTCAATAAGGAAAACGACAAAATCGTCCTTACTTCATTTATGCGTGACTCTTATGTGAATATTCCCGGGCACGGTCAGGATAAGCTCAATCACTCCTATTCTTACGGCGGTCCCGACCTGCTTATGGATACGATAGAGCAGAATTTCAGAATCCGTATCGACGACTATGTAATGGTTAACTTCAATTCGTTCGCTTCCATTGTCGATGCTGTGGACGGTATTGAAATTGAGGTCTCCGACGCAGAGGCTCAGGAGATAAATACGATTCTCATGGCTGAGGTCAACGAGCTTATGGGAGATCCCGTTGACTCAGATCTCCTCAGCGGAGGAGGAAAAATCAAGCTCAACGGCAAACAGGCTCTTGCTTATGCAAGAATCCGATATGTCGGAAATGCCGACTTTGAGCGTACTGAGCGTCAGAGAGAGGTCATCACTGAAGTGGCTGGAAAGCTCAAATCCTTCAGCTTCTCGATGATAGGCGATATCGCTGATAAGGCTATTCCTCAGGTTTCGACAAATATGACTACCGGCGAGCTTTATTGGCTCTCGCTCCGGCTTCCCTTCCTTCTGGGATATGATATCGAACAGGTTCAGATTCCCGCAGAAGGTACATACAGCAGTGCCACTACTTCAAGCGGCGGTTCTGCCCTCGCATTCGATTCGGAGGAGAACTACAGAGTTCTTGAAGAACAGATCTACGGTGAATAAAGTTTCAGGGGACGCTCTCTTTTTCAGAGCGTCCCCTGTTTTTATATGATAAGTCCTGTCAGAAATGCAGCTCCCGCCGCTGCAAGAGCTACGACGATCAATGGCAGATTGAAATATGCCAGTACAATTGCAGCAGCTGTTCCCACGATCGACGTCACCATATCGCCTGTCGCATAAAAAATCGCAGGGAGCGTCATTGCGCTGAGCACCGCATAGGGAATATAATACAGGAAGCTTCTCAGAAACTGCGATTTGATTTTTTTCCGCATCACAGTAAACGGAATCATTCGCACCAGATAGGTCACTCCTGCCATGACCGCTATGTAGATCACGATACTCACGCTTTGTTCTCCTCCTCTGCCGGTACTGGAAATACCACAGCCGCAAACGCTGCCGCTATAACAGCACTGATTATCACTGCAAAGCCGCTGCTCAGCGCAGGTACTGCGTAATACAGAACCGAGCTGCACAATGCTGCAATCAGAATTACCGCAAGAATACTTTTTTCTTTCTTAGCCGCAGGAATTATTATCGCAAGGAACATTCCGTACAGCACGATTCCCATTGCATTGGTAACCTCCACGGGAAGAATGTTGCCTGCAACAGCTCCGAAAAGAGTGCCTCCGCTCCATCCAATGAAGGATATCAGTATCAGACCATACATGTATCTCGGAGTCAGCCTGCCGGGCTGAGCTGACGCCATTGCGAAGATCTCATCCGTAATTCCAAACGATACTGCAAGCCGGTGAGCTGTATTGAACGAGCTGTCCAGCTTCTGTGAAAGCGACAGTCCCATCAGGGAGTAGCGGATGTTGATCACAAGCTGTGTAACTGCCATTTCAAGATATGTTCCGCAGGCAGCTATAATCGACACTCCGGCAGCCTGTCCGGCAGATGTAAGATTCGTCATTGAGATAGTCAGAGCCTCAATGACCGAGAGTCCTGTACGCACCGCCATGATCCCGAAGCCGAACGATACCGAAAAATATCCCAGAGCTATCGGAAGTCCGTGTATCAGTCCCCGGCGAAAGCATAATCTCATTTTTATCACCTCTGTCTTAAACTCGTTAAGGGGCTGTTGAAAATCAACAGCCCCTGTTTTATATTATGCGGCATCAAATTCGCTGAACTCTGCTTCAACATCATCGAAGCTGTATTCATCCAGATAATCCTCTACGGCATCATATTCCTCAAAATATTCATCGAAATATTCATCCGAATAGTACTCGTCATCATAGAAATATTCGTCATCGTAATAGTACTCATCGTCGTAATAATACTCGTCATCATAGTAGTATTCATCGTCGAAGTAGTACTCATCATCGTAATAATACTCATCATCATAATAGTAGTCATCTTCTGCATAATAAATACTATCAATTGCAGCGTCAGCGATCGTCTGAGCGTACTCCTCCGATAAGCCTATCTTCTTGCAAAGCTCTGCGATGAAGCTGTGAACGTCGTCCTCAGTTACATAGGAATCAACGTCGAACTCGCCTGTCTCAATATCCATCATCACGGAATCCTCAGCCTTGGGGAGAGTTATCTCAGCGGAATCCTCTGATGACATTACAAGAACAATATCTCCGTAATTAACGCCGTCAACATTGATTCCGTAAGTCACGTTCTGCGACTTTCCGTCAGAGGTGAGCGCAAGAGAAATGGGGTCGATATCGGGCACAACGATGGTAAGATTTCCGTTTACATAGCCCTTATCCTCGCTGACTGTTTCAATATCGCTGAATTCAACTGAGAAGCTGGTGTCGCCTGCTGCTGTGCAGTCAATTACTCCGCTTACAGCGTCACCCTTGGTTTCGCCGTCGAGATTTGCCTTGATGACCTCTTCGCCCTCAACTGAAAGATAGATATCGGCAGCAATTTTATCTCCATCTCCGCCTACGATGAATCTGAAGTCAAAGTCCTCTTCAAATGAAGCAGAAATGCCTCTTACAGTACCCGTTGCATCGACATAGGTAGTAACGGTAAAAATTTCGTCACCGAAGTCTCCGCTTTCCTTTTCGTCCCTGATATCCTCAAGAAGCGAAGTGATCGTCTCGCTGTATTCATCCTCGGTACAGGTCTCAAGCTTTTCGACAAGAAGCTTCTTGATGATCTTGTCGTCGGAAGCCTTCTCAACGAATGCTTCTGCAATGTCAAGAGCCTTTTCCTCGTCGATCTCAGCTGTTATTACAGTGTAATCCATTTTTACGCTGCCTATTTCAACTGTCTCGTTCTTCTGGAGCTTAACATCATCTACAGAGGAATTCCATGCGTCGGCATATCTTGTGATAAGAGCTGAAACCTCTGCGGGAGTCAGGTACTCACCGGGATCATTCATAACGTCAAGGAGCAGATTCATAGTCTCGGAATCCTCAGAACCCATATATTCCGAATCAAACATATATCCCATATCCATACCGATCCACTTTTCGGTAAGCTCGGGAATTCTCAGGAAATATTCAAGAGTTTCGCTGTCAACGCCGATTTCAGCGGAAACAAGCTTTTCGCCGTTAAGCGAAGCGTAGATCGACTCCATAACCGCACTCTGCTTTGCAGCAGCGTCGATTCCGATTTCGAGGGTGTCGATATTGTTGACCACATCAATAAGCATCTGAGTATCTTCATCAGCAGTCGCTTCATACTCAGTACCAAGCATTTCAGCAAGGAAGGTATCTTTGGCTTCATCCGTCATATTATACTTGAGAGCATAATTTGTGGAAGAGCCTTTCTCTCTGGTCTTGAGATAGTCGCTGTAAGACTCACCGACGTAAGTTGCAAAATCATCGGCAGTTTCCTCGTTCACCCATGCGTAGTATTCAGCCGGTTCGCAGGTCACAAGCTTAACCTGATTCTTGACATAATCAGAAAGGTTATATGCAGCCACTCCTGCTCCGCCGAGAGCTACAACTGAGCCGGCAGCTATTGCAGCGATCTTTGCGCCCTTTTTCTTTTTCGGAGCAGCTTCTACACCTGTAACGCTGCTGTTATCATCAGACGGATATTCAGGCTCTGTGCCCATTCCGTAGTTATCAAAATTATCACTCATAATAGTAATCCTCCTAATATATCTCTATTAACTATATCACGGAGACAGCACTGCGGCTGTCTGCTATTTTTATGATATCATATAAAATTTACAAAGTCAACGCAATTTTCATATTTTTTCCGTTTTGTATACATTCTGTAATTTAAGGCAGCTTGCAACTGTACAAAATCTTCTGTATAAATCACACTAAGCTGTCAATAATAGAATCAGTTCCTCTGGAGCTCAGGGCAATGCCCGGAAATTTTTCCGTAAAGGAGATTGAAAAATGGAAAATATGAAGAAGAAAAATGATCACATCAAGTGTACAGTATCTCAGTGTCAGCATAACATGGTGACAGAGAATTACTGTTCACTCGGCTGCATCACGGTAGGCACTCATGAGGCGAACCCCACTGTTCCCGAATGTACCGACTGCAACTCATTTGTGAAGCGCACAGGCTGCTCCGGCTAAACATTCCCCCCTCATCCCGATGCTGTTGCGTCGGGATTACATAATATTTTGACACAATTTGTGCATATTCTACAAATTCAACATCATAATACAGTCAAATCAGGAAAATTTATTAAATATGCTTGAAAAGTTGAATCATATGGAGTATAATAATAGAAAGTTTTGTAGCACATTAATTTACCAAACAGGAGGCTGATACTATGTACGATAAAACTATGACCTTTTCCGTGAATGAGGATAAGGAAGCGGAGCTTAAAAAGAACCTCACCATTATCTATGACGCTCTGACTCAGAAGGGCTATAATCCCATAAATCAGATAGTTGGTTATATCCTCTCAGAGGACCCGACCTACATAACCACCTATAATAATGCAAGAAGCCTTATCCGCCATATCGACCGTGATGAGCTTCTTCAGGTGCTTGTAAGGTCTTACCTCAATTCATAAGCGCATATTGTATCGGTCTGCACAAAGATTATGATTCTTATATGTTTCAGAGACGGCATGGACAATGCCGTCTTTTATTTTGTGTGAATATGCTCTAATCTATAAATGCGGAGATAATCAGATCAGCTCCATAGACTATGACTCCCGCTACAGAATCCCAGAAGCTTCCGTTTACTGAATGCTGATAAATCTTTGCTCCGCTGAACAGGATCGTCAAAATGCTCGTCACACAAAGTATACATCCGACTGCTCCGTCGGGCTTCTGAAAAACAAAAATCGCCAGAATAAAATATGCAAGAGCAACCGCCAGAAGCAGCGAGTAGGCAATAATCATTTTTACATTTTTCTTATCTGTATTTTTCTTCATGATATCCTCCCTTTTAATTCCTTTAATATTCAGCATTCGTCCGAGCATAATACTACTGCGGCGGAAAGCCGCAACTTCAAAAAGGAATTTGAAAATCTATGAAAATTAAAGCTCTGGCAGCAGCGGCAATAATTGCAGCCGCAGTCGTTCAAAGCACAGCTGTTTATGCTGTTGACAATACGAAAATCGGCTACGGTCAAGGAACTGCCGTTGACAGCAGAAACCGTCCCGTTGACGCTGCTGAGTTCAACAGCCGATACGGCGATTCTGATGCCTGCGCCCTATCGGAAGACGATAACAGAATTATCATCACTTTCGACCAGGGCTATGAAAACGGCTATACTGAAAAAATCCTCGACACTCTGAAAGAAAAAAACGTAAGCGCGATCTTTTTCCTCACAGGCGATTATGCCAAGAAGGAAAAGGCTCTTGTGCAGCGAATGATTGACGAAGGTCACGTTTTAGGAAACCACGGTATGACTCATGCAAGTCTGCCGACGCTCTCTGACGATGAGGCGAAAGAAGAAATAATGTCACTTCATAACTATGTACTCGATGAGTATGGATATGAGATGCAGTATTTCAGATGTCCCTGCGGAGAGTATTCGGAACAAGCTCTCAAAACAATACAGGAATGCGGTTATACGACCCTGTTCTGGAGCTTTGCTTATGTGGACTGGAAAACTGACAGTCAGCCATCAGCCGGCGAAGGCTTGAAAAAGCTCACGGAATCAGCTCACGGCGGAGAAATTCTCCTCCTGCATTCTGTATCGGCAACAAACGCTGAGATTCTCGGCGAAGTAATCGACAATTTCAGAGCAAAGGGCTTTGAAGTATAGCCTTGATCCCTTAATGATTTTACAGCGGAAACTGTTCCCCAACGGTTTCCGCTGTATCTTTATCCCCAAAAATCATGACAGATGAGCTTGCTTAAATCTATTTATATCCCCCGATGTAAATTTCATTTAATCTCCTTATGTTGTCGGCTGTGTTGTACTCTGCGATGCGGATGAGGAAGCGGAAGATGAATCCTCATCTATATCAATTCCCAGCAGCAGATTACTGCTGCCGTCGCTTACCTTCGGAAGAGTTCCGTCCCACTTTGTAATCTGCTCGTATACGAGAACCTTTTCCGAAAGCGACTCCTCAATGAGCTTGTTAGCGTCCGCCTGAGCCTGAGCCTCGGCAAGAATAGCCTGTGCCTCTGCCTCCGCAGCAATTACCTTCTGCTTAGCGTCTGCTTCGGCAATTACGATCGCCTGCTCCTGCTCAGTCTGAGTCTTGATGAGATTCTGCTCGGCAACCTGCTTCGCCTCGATAGCGTTATTGAACTCCTCGGAGAAATCAAAGTTTACGATGTTGAATTTCTCTATGTAAATTCCGTAGTCGTTGAGCTTTGAGTCAAGAGCTTCCTTAACCTCGTCGCCTACAACGGCTCTTTCGGTAATGAGCTGCTCTGCTGTGTACTTAGCTGTAACGGACTTCATACACTCCTGAACAACTGGCATGATAAGAACTGTTTTGTAATCGGTACCGACATTCTTGTAAATCTTAGGGCTTGCATCTGTGCTGATTCGGTAGTTTACCGCAATCGTACTGCTTACGGTCTGCATATCCTTGGATACTGCCGAAGCGGGTGTCTCATAAACCTGAATCTTGTTGGACATTACCTCTACCGTCTGAATAAACGGAATCTTGAAGTTGAAGCCCTCCTGCATTGATGTATCGGAAACCTTTCCCAGCGTCATTACTACACCCGTGCTTCCGGCAGGGACTATTGTAAACGAATTTACTGCAATCAGCAGTGCGGCAGCTCCTGCAACAGCCCACTTCACCCATTTGAAGTTCTTCTTTACAGTGCCGTTAGGGTTTAGTTCCTGAAAGTTTGCCATAATTTATTCTCCTTAACATAATAATTAGTTTTGTTTATTCAAAATGCTGCTCAGAACCTTTTCCATTTCATGCTTCAGACAAGCGCTGCGGTAAGCCATGATCATCGCAAACATTGACTTATGGAGCTTCTCCGCATCGGAACTTACAGTCTGCGATATGTCTGACAGTTCCTTTTTGATGAGACGTCTTACCGTGTCGGGAGCAAATGCACCCTCGTCCTCAGCAGTAAAAATAATCCTGCACAGGATATTATATAATTTTACATCTGCAATGATGTCATCGGACGTATCCTCGACATCTCCGTTGACGTAATTCATCAGTCCGGCGATATCGTCAAGCTTCATTGAGCCTCTGAGCATATTGATCAGAAGAATTCTGACAACCTGCTGTTCGGAATACTTCTTTCCGTGTGTAGATGAAACCCATCCACGCTTTATCCAGTTCTGGATGGTCGAGCCTTCAAGCCCTGTGAGCTTTGAAAGCTGGGAAAGAGTAAGTCCGCCTGTGGCATCAAGAACAGGAGATATCATCGAAAAGGCTTCGTCTCTTGCCTGTTCGGAATATTTAAGCGTAGTTCCTGGAATTATTCTATTCAAGTCACCGCCTCCTCTCTTGTGATAATATGATTATATCACAGGTTCATATGAACTTCAAATGCCGTTCCAAGACGCTGAAACGGTATTTTCAGGATTTTTTGGAAAATATCTCCTGAATGCTCTCAGATTCGCAGTTTTTCGCATTGCTGTGAATATTTCCGGGCTGTGGTACTCGTTTCACTTTTTTCGGCATATATATTTACTATCCGCAGGAAACTTATAGAGTATTGGAGTGAATCATGTGAAAACTCAGCCCAACCACCGAGCTGTAATTCTCGGACAGTACATAATCGAAAATAAAGCGACTGTGCGTGCTGCCGCAAGCAAATTCGGCATCTCAAAAAGCACCGTACATAAAGACGTAAGCGAACGCCTGCCTAAAGTCAATCCGACGCTTTATGCACAGGTTAAGGATATACTCGAAATTAATAAGCAGGAACGCCATATCCGTGGAGGTATGGCAACTAAAATCAAATACAGGGAGCTTGCCGAAAGGCGTGCAAAATCACAGTAGTCTGATAAAAGCAACAAGGCTCCGCAATGTTCTGCGGAGCCTGTTTCCGGATATCTATCTCAAAAACAGCAGTTTAACATATATTGCTCCGAATGCACACCGAAGCAATCCCGAAGCTGTTCACGGGCATACGCCACTTCGGGACGGGCGATATCTCAGACTGCTGTTTACTTTATTTTATGCAGAAATCTGATTTTTGCAACTTGTAATTTCTTACATTCTTCCGTCAGGCTGTTCTTGATAGGTTAAGCCTGTAAGCTCTCTGTAATAATTTTAACCGTACTGTAACGAAGTCTCAGCCAATCTGTATTTTTATTGAAAACTTCCTGTTATTGCAAAAAAATCAATTTCTGATATAATAAGGCAAAGAGATAAACACCAATGCAGCGACATAACACATGTCCTTTCACAAAAACAAGCAACACCGCACAATGATGTGCGGTGTTGTTTGTTTTATCCGGCTTTAACAGGCATGGTCACAGTAAATTTTGTTCCTTCGCCCGGAGAGCTCTCACACTGAATCGTTCCGTTGTGATATCTGACTCCGTGCTTTACAATTGAGAGCCCAAGTCCTGTTCCTTTTATTTTGCGGGAGTGGCTCTTGTCCACACGATAGAATCTCTCAAAAATACGGTCTATATGCTGGGCAGGAATACCTATTCCCGTATCTTCAACTGTTATAACGGCATTGTTTCCGTTCTTTCCGATCGTTACGGAAACGCTTCCGCCGTCCCTGTTATACTTGATAGCGTTGTCGCAGAGATTGTAAATAATTCCTTCCAGTATAGTTGCTCTTCCTCGGAAGGGCACGCTTCCGCCGCTGATATTCATTGTAATATTCCTCTCACCTGCATAATATGAAAGACGGCCTATGATCTCCTGAGCCATGCTGTACAGGTCAACATTGACGTCATCCTCGGCAACGGAATTTTCATCCAGCCTTGAAAGCGAGAGAATATCGTTAATCAGAATTATCATACGTCCTGCTTCATTCCTGATATCTCCGCCGAACTTCTGCACGTCCTCAGGCTTTACGATTCCGTTTGCGAGCATATCGGATATACCATAAATCGAAGTAAGCGGAGTTTTAAGCTCATGCGATACATTTGACGTAAACTCACGGCGCATATCCTCGAGCTGCTGCTTTTCGGTGACATCGAGGATAAACACTACTATTCCCGAAAGCTGAACTCCGGTGTATGAGGGATTCGCAATGACCTGATATGCTTTTTCTCCGATTTTAAGAATACAGTCCGCATGCTTGCCCCTGATTGCATTCTGTATGCAGAATCTGAACTCCTCCGAACGGTTAAGTGCATATATACTCTGCCTTTCCTCGGTCGGTTCAGCTCCGAGAAGCTCCATAGCCGCATTATTATAGGACAGCACTATCGTATTTGTATCTGCGATGATGATTCCCTCGCTCATGTTTTCGGTAATAAGTCCGAACTGCTCACGGCTGTAGCGAAGCTGCTCCATCTGACGGGCAATTTTTCTGTTCTGTCCTCTTATCTTCTGAAGAAGCGTTGAAAGCTCGGGATAGCTGTCATCAATATCGGGATTATTCAGGTCGATCATGTTGACGGGACTGACTATACGTTTTGCCATTTTAGAGGCAAATACTCCTGAAAAGATCAGCACTGCAGAGATGATGATTATAAACGGCAGAATCATTTCCGCAAGCTGTGCCCATATCGACATATAAGCTTTGGAAACTCTGATCACTGTTCCGTCGCTCAGCTTTCTCGCATAGTAAATTGTTTTCTGCGTCAGAGTTTCGGAGTATCTCGAAGAGCTTCCCGTTCCGCTTTTCAGAGCCTCAGCGAACTCCTCACGGTTGGAATGATTTTCCATCTGTGCTTCTTCAGCCTCGGAATCATACAAAACAAGTCCATCGGCGTCTATCCATGTCACACGGACCTGTGCAAACTCGGAGCTTTTAAGATATTGTTCACCGTTGATCTCCACTGCACGGGAAATCAGTAAAGCCTCACTTTTCAGCACCTCATCGACCTGCCCGGTGAAATATCTGTTCAGGAATAAGGTGATTATAACTATCGTAAAAAATACGGCTGTAACTGATACAGTAATAATACTTTTGAAAATTCTTTGCGTCATTTGCTGCCTTCTCCTATTTTGTAGCCTACTCCGCGGACAGTCTGAATCAGCTCTCCGCATTCTCCGAGCTTTGAACGCAGCGTTCTGATATGAACGTCAACAGTACGGCTCTCACCGAAATAGTCATAGCCCCAGACCTTCTGAAGCAGCATATCACGGGAAAAAACAGTTCCCTCATTTTTCATCAGGAGCGTCAGTATTTCAAATTCCTTATATGTAAGAACGACATCCTGACCGTCCGCACGGACTATATGCTTTGACGGACAAACGTAAAGCCCGCCTATTTTGAATTCCTCCGTATTCTTTGAAGCCGACGAGGTCCTTCTTAAAAGAGCCCTGATGCGTGAGATCAGCTCCATAGTTCCGAACGGCTTTGCGATATAGTCATCAGCGCCGTTGTCGAGTCCGATAACCTTGTCATACTCGGAAGCCTTGGCAGTCAGCATAATTATCGGAAGCTTGCAGGTCTCGGGAACAGCTCTCAGCTTTTTCAGAATCGAGATACCGTCCTCCTCAGGAAGCATTATGTCGAGCAGGATCAGTTCGGGCAGCTCTTTATGCATCGCCTCCCGGAACGCAGCCGGACTCTCAAATCCGACCGTCTCAAACCCGGAATTATTCAGCGCATACACCACAAAGTTGCGTATGCTGTCATCATCCTCAAGAAGATATATCATTACAAATTTCCTCCTAACGTCCTGTCATGCAGGAGTTTCAAATATAGTATACTCTACTTTTCTTTCAATTGCAATAGATTCAGACGATAAAAAATCTGCCCCGATAAGGAGCAGATTTCAGAGCTTTTTACTTAATGACTGATTCGAGAATGTACCGGCGCATTAACAGCAGATCGAATATGTTAAAGGACATATCGCCGTTGAAGTCGCAGAATATCTCATTTTCCACGCCGATAAGATTTCTCGCACAGATCACCATATCTGCGGAATTGACCTTACCGTCGGAATTGTAATCGCCGTTAGCCTCAGGCTGCGGAACTGATGTTGTTATTACAGTAGTTGTCGTTACAGCAGGCTCGGTTGTGGTCGTGGTAGTTGTGGTTGTATCAATCGGAACTGTACACGTCGGGGTAGTCGTAGTCGTGCTCACTATCGGAGCTGTTGTTGTAGTTGTTGTAGTCTCATCCGGAACAAACGGCATTGTACAGGTCGTGGTAGTTGTTGTTGTGATTACCGGTTCAGTTGTTGTAGTTGTGGTTTCAGGTACTGCAGTCTGTCCGGACTCATAGTCGGAAGCAGATATCGCAGGATAGGTAAGGATCGTGCCTAAGTAATCGGTCTCCTCAGTGTGGTTAAGGAAGAAATTATCCGAGCCTTTCAGGAAGTATGCATACTTGACCTCCTGACCATTTGAACCGTCGAGGTCGTCCCAGGTTACATCTACCGCATACCAGTTATCGTCCTCCATCTGGACATAATTCCACATATGAGCTACGTTCTGTTCGGCGTCATAATTTCCGAAAACAAGAACGCACGGAATGTCAAGTCTGTCGCACATAAGCTTGAAGCCCTTTGAATAGCCTTCACACACGACTCCCGGCTCTACCAGCGAACCGATTGCGGAGCTTGAATACGGAGAAGGTTCATCGTAGTAGGTGAATGTAATGATCGTATCGTGAATGCTCTTGAGCTGCTCATAGCGGGTCTCGCCTTCAACCTCAAAGGAATCAATCGCTGTTTCGAGCTTTTCCTTATACTCCTCAGCCGTCTCAAGTGAGCCGTACGACTCAAAAACCGCAGGAGTAAACTTCAGCGACGTAATCTTCAGAGTATACTTTTTAGTAATTCTGTTCTGGGAATATGTAGCATTCCCAACGCCAATCCCCAGACCTGACGTATCAAGCCAGAAGATCTCCGGATAATCAAAAAGCACACTGTCTATACCGGGCTTACAGTTTTCAAAAATCGCATTGCTGAACGCTTCCTCGTCCTCAGCAGTGCAGTCCTCTGAGCCAGGAAGCCCTGTCAGCGTAAGCGTAACCGTTTCGGGAAGCTCGACGGTAACCGCATCAAGAGAGGGAGTTACCCAATCCGCAAGAGCTTCATATACGGCATAATTATTCTCGTCCAGGAAATCGCCGTAATTATAGGATGTGCTGCTGAAATTCGAGAGAATCTCAGGCGTCTGCGAGAAGGAGAGGTTCAGCTCTTCGGCGTCCTCAAAGACGAATTCCGCTGAATCGCTCTCATAAACGCCCTGAACAGTGTTGACTGCCTCTGCATAGCCTGCCATGACTCCGCCGCCCGAGGCACAAGCGACAGCAGCTGCCAATGAAATTATTGATGAGAATATTTTTTTCATAAAGATTCCTCCAAACGATTTGAAAATATTTCAGTATTCCCATCCCCCGTATCTGTCTACTATAATTATATACATTTTCCACGAATTTGTCAATAATCGTCCGCAAAAACAGTGAATCTGTCACAATAATCTGCTCCGTATCTGTTTAATTTAACAACACCTTAAAATAATCTGAAAAACCGTAACATCCGCAGTGGACAAAATGTCAAAAATCCTCAAATTTCAACGAAGATATTGGGCGAATTGTTACTTGCAATGAATAACAAAATATGATATAATTTTACTTAGTATGTGCTTTGTAAAGCAATAACAATCTTTAATCTTTGAAGGTGAGGTTCTGAATATGGAATTATTTCAGATGAATAAGGATCAGCTGCTTGAATTCAAAAACGGTGCGGCCGCTGAATACGACAATTTTAAGGCTCAGGGTCTGAAGCTCGATATGTCAAGAGGCAAGCCCTCTTCCGACCAGCTCGACCTCAGCATGGATATGCTCAATGTTCTCAACGGCGAGGAGCTCAACAGTGAAGCCGGCTTCGACTGCCGCAACTACGGAATCCTTGACGGTATCCCTGAGGCAAAGAAGCTCTTTGCTCCGATGATCGGCGTTAATACTGACGAAATAATCATCTTCGGAAACTCAAGCCTCGGCGCTATGTACTGGTCTGTACAGGTTGCTTTCACTCATGGCGTTCTCGGCTCAAAGCCATGGTGCAAGTACGATAAGGTCAAGTTCCTCTGTCCCGTTCCCGGCTACGACAGACATTTCAAGGTTACAGAATTCTTCGGCGTTGAGATGATCAACGTTCCTATGACTCCCACAGGTCCTGATATGGACATGATCGAAAAGCTCGTTGCTGAGGACGAGACTATCAAGGGTATCTGGTGCGTTCCGCAGTACTCCAACCCTGACGGTATCAGCTACAGCGATGAGACTGTTAAGCGTTTTGCTGCTCTCAAGCCCAAGGCTGAGGACTTCAGAATCTTCTGGGATAACGCTTACTGCGTTCACCATCTCACAGACAGCCCCAAATATATCCTCAATATTCTTGAGGAAGCTAAAAAGTGCGGCAATGAAAACATCGTTTATATTTTCGGTTCTACTTCAAAGATCACCTTCCCCGGCGCTGGCGTTGCTTTCATGGGCGCAAGCAAGGAGAATATCAACGCTCTCAAGAAGCTTCTCGGCACAAGCATCATCAGCTACGATAAGATGAACCAGCTCCGTCATGTCAAGTTCTTCGGTACTTTTGAGAACCTCGTTGAACACATGAAGAAGCACACTGCTATTCTTGCTCCCAAGTTCAATGCTGTTACAGATATGCTTCAGGCTGAAATTGCTCCTCTCGGTATCGGAAGCTGGGTTAAGCCTGAGGGCGGTTACTTCGTTTCATTCAACTCTCTCCCCGGATGTGCCAAGAGAATCGTTCAGCTTTGCGAGGAAGCAGGCGTTGTTCTCACAGGTGCGGGAGCTACCTTCCCCTACGGCAAGGATCCTGAGGATAAGAATATCAGACTTTCTCCCTCATATCCTACTGTTGACGAGCTTACTAAGGCTATGGAGCTTTTCGTTATCTGCGTTAAGCTTGCAAGCGCTGAAAAGCTTCTCGCTGAAATGAATTAAGCTATACTCATATATCAAAAGGCGGTCGAATGACCGCCTTAGTTTGTATAGAAAGCTGCATATTTATACGAAAAATAGGGGCGCACGGAATGCGCCCCTACAATTTTGCTATTCTGCGTCATTTTGCGTAGGGGCGAGTTCCGCTCGCCCGTAATTTTTAAACGAAATTCAAGTTTATCGACAATCTGAGGCGGTCAAACGACCGCCTTTTATTTTGGTTCATCAATGTATCGTTCCACTCTTAGGCGAAGCTGATATTTTTCCCTGAGCTGTGCGATCTGCTTCATCATTTCCGATTTATGATGAAGGTCAAGAGCCTCCTGACTGCGCCAGCGGTCAATCAGCAGCACCGTTTCGGGATCATCCATGGGAAAGAAATATTCATATCTTTCGTTGCCTTCTTCTGCGCGCACTGCGTCTGCAATCCCGCTGGAGACCATCTCCTTCGCAAATTTTTCTGCATTTCCGTTTTTTCCTGTGTAGTACAGATTAACCGTTATACTCATAATTCGCCTTTCTGCCAAATTTTAATTTCAGCTTCCCTTGACGACCTCATATTCCTCTCCGCTTACAGCACGCTGCATAGCTTCGTTGAGACCCTCGGTGCGCCACTCCATATTTACACGGTCGAACTCTCCGCCGTTGTCCCAGTAAAAGCAAGGTATTCCGGCGTCCGTGCAAAGTTTTGTGAACAGCTCGGCAAAATAGATTCTGCTTGAAGCGTCATTGCCCGTACCCGTGCCGTATTCTCCGATAATTACAGGAACTCCATTATCTGTGAAGGTATTTCTGAGCTTGTTTATATCGCTTTTCATTCTGCTTACCTCGCCTGAGCTTCCCCATGACTGCTGAATGTTGGTCGTGCAGAATTCCCACGGCGTATAATAGTGAACCGACACCATAAGCTTGTCAGCCGCCATATCCTCAGGAAGCTTGTACATCTGATTACAGGTCATTTCGGTATCCGTCCAATAGCCTGCAATAAGGAGATGACGCTGTGCGTTATTGCCGCCGCTTTCACGGATGATATCCACAAAAAGCTGATTGATTTTGTTCAGCAGCTCATAGCCCTCACGTCTCCGCAGATCGTCAAATCCCACTTCGTTCATCGACTCAAAAATCAGCTTGTCGGAATAGTCCCTGAAGCTCTCGGCAATCTGCTTCCAGAGAGCTGTATACTTCACCTCGAACTCCTCATAATCTGAGGAAGCATTGCGGATCCATGCACCGAACTCCGGATCTCCTCCGCCGTCGTGGTGGACATTGATGATCACATACATATCCTCATTTATCGCATAATCCACAACCTCGTGAACACGCTTCAGCCAGTCCTCGTCGATTTTATATTCGGGAGCCTCTCCCAAGTGGTCACGCCACGTCACAGGAATTCTCACAGCATTGATGCCGTCCTGCTTCAGCTCCGCAAAAAGCTCGGGAGTCGTCTTTACATTGCCCCACAGAGTCTCGTCAACCTTTTCTCCCTCGGCAGGAGTTTCATTCACTCGTCCGTCGCCGTCACGGTCAGCAGCGCAAACATCGAGCGTATCGCCGAGGTTCCAGCCTAATTTCATCTCTGAAACAAGCTCGGACGATGTAATTTCACGCATTTCTCCGCTGCTTTCAGGTGCTTCGGAGTTTTCTGCACATCCCACACAGGCAATCAGCAGAACTGCCGAAATAACCGCACTAAGTAATTTATTCATAATGTTACCTCTCAATTTCGGCAAGCTTATTTCACACAGCTGTGGATCGCCTTGACAGGACAAGCAGTCATGCAGATTCCGCAGTTGGTGCACAGGTCGTAATTGATCGACGCATGGAAATCCGTAACGGTAATTGCTCCGTTGGGACACTTCTTCTCACAGATCTTACAGCCGATACAGCCGTTTTTGCAGCTCATCTTCGTGAGCTTTCCGTTATCCTTCGACGAACAGAGGACGTCGATATGCTTTGCCAGCGGTCTTATGGAGATAAGCGAGTTAGGACATGCCTTCACGCATTTTCCGCATGAACCGCACTTCGATTTAATAACGGAAGCAAGTCCGTTCTTTATGACGATTGCGTCGTTATCGCAGACCTCAGCGCAGTCGCCGAGTCCTAAACAGCCGTATCTGCACTTTCCGCTGCCGCCATAGAATCTCTTTGCCGCCTTACAGCTCTGTACTCCGTCGAACTCGAATGCTGACTCAGTAGCCTCGCAGTTTCCGTTACAGTGCACAACTGCTGCGGTCGGAATTACCTCAACTGCCGTCGTTCCGAGAATTGCGGCGATTTTTCCTGCCGCATCAACTCCGCCCGGTTTACAGAGATTTGTCTCAGCTCCGTCGTTGACGATTGCCGCCGCATAGTCTCCGCAGCCTGCATATCCGCAGGCTCCGCAGTTTGCCTGAGGAAGCGACTCGTTGATTTTTTCGATTTTCTCATCTACCTTGACGTAGAATATCTTTGAAGCGACTGTCAGGAGAACTCCTGCGAGAATTCCGCAGCCGCCTAGTATTAATGCAGGAATCAGATATGTCAATGTAATCTACCTCCTAGCTGAAAAGTCCCGAGAAGCCCATGAAGCTTACCGATACGATTGATGCGGCAATCAGGGTTGCGGGAACTCCCTTGAATGTTTCGGGAATGTCGGCATACTCCATCTTTTTGCGGACTCCCGAGAAGATTATAAGTGCGAGCATGAAGCCGAGTCCTGCACCGATTGAGTTTACGATTGACTGGATGAATGTATAATCGTTGTCAATATTGAGAACCGCCGAGCCGAGAACCGCACAGTTTGTGGTGATAAGCGGCAGGTAGACTCCCAGAGATTTGTACAGCGCAGGAATGCTCTTTTTCAGAATCATTTCCACCAGCTGCACAAAAAGTGCGATTACAAGAATAAATATTACCGTATCGAGATATGCAAGTCCGTTCGGAACAAGAATTCCGTGGTGAATAGGATATGTAACCACTGTTGCACAGAGGATGACAAATGTTACAGCCGCACCCATTCCGAATGCGCTGTCGAACTTCTTTGAAACTCCGAGGAACGGACAGATTCCCATGAACTTTGCAAGTACAAAGTTATCGGTCAGCATTGCCGAAAGAAGTATTACCATCATTTCTTTCATTCTTCGTTACCTCCGTTTCCACCGCATTTGGAAGCATTCGGACATCCCTCACAGCCGCCGCAGCCAAGCTCTGCCGGAGGCTTGCGGTTTGCAAGCTTATTGACTGCCGCAATGATAACTCCAAGCACAAAGAAGCCTCCTGCCGGCATTATGAATATAAGCATCGGATTCGAGCTGATTCCGGGAATTGTAAAGCC
This sequence comes from Ruminococcus sp., assembly GCA_017463375.1. Classification (GTDB taxonomy): domain Bacteria; phylum Bacillota; class Clostridia; order Oscillospirales; family Ruminococcaceae; genus Ruminococcus. Next base: position 17,892 of record JAFTPG010000035.1, read on the forward strand.
CATCCACTGTCCCGAGCCGATAATTTCTCTGATTGAACCCATCAGGAAAAGCGCAAGAGTGAATCCGAGTCCCATGCCGAGAGCGTCGAGAATCGACGGAAGCACCTTATTCTTGCTTGCGAACATCTCGGCTCTTCCGAAGATAATGCAGTTTACTGTGATGAGAGTAAGATAAATTCCGAGACTGTCGTAAAGCGACGGTACGAAGCCCTCTAAAAGAAATCCTATAAGCGTTACAAAGCTCGCAATGATTACGATAAACGACGGGATTCTCACCTTGTCGGGAATTACGTTACGCAGGAGCGATACCACGATGTTTGAGCCGAGAAGCACAAAAGTTGTGGCAAGTCCCATGCCGATTCCGTTGACAGCCTGCGTTGTTACCGCAAGAGTCGGACACATTCCGAGAAGCATCACAAGTACAGGATTCTCCTTGATTATGCCCTTGAAAAATTCACGTCCGAGACCTTTATTCTTGTCAGCCATTCAGAATCGCCTCCTTGTTTTCAGTATAGACCTCAATTGCCGTATCAACAGCGTGTTTCATTCCGTTTGAGGAGTATGTAGCTCCTGTAATAGTATCGAACGCATAGCCTGTATCGGAAACTCCGATAAACTGCTCGGCAAATGAAGCATTGTCACGGACTTTTGTTCCCAGACCCGGAGTCTCACCGAGACTTACGAATTCTATTCCGCAGACAGCTCCGTTTTCATCAATACCGATAAGAACCTCTATTCCATCCTTGGAGTAGCCGTCTACTGTAAGCTTGAATGCAACATTGCTGTCCTCTGTAACAGCAATGGAGTCAATTTCATCTCTGCCGAAATTGCTGTCAAGCAGAGTATATTCGCACTCGCCAAAAAGAGCTTCAACACTGGAGCTGAATTTATCTGCCTGCTGAGAAGCAATACTCTCCTTGGTAACCTCGTATGCGAGAACCAGCAGCAGTGAAGCTATCACGCAGATAACCGTAAGAACAAGAGAGGGTTTTACTTTATCCTTCATTCTTTGCAGCCTCCTTTGCGCCGAATACCTTATTCCTTGTAAGCTGGTCGATATACGGAGTGAGAATATTCATCAGCAGTATCGCAAAGGACACGCCCTCCGGATACGAACCGAATGTACGGATGATAAAGGTTACGATTCCGCAGCCAAGACCGAATATGATCCTCCCCTTTGTTGTGATAGGAGTTGTTGCGTAGTCGGTAGCCATGAAGAATGCTCCGATGAATACGCCTCCCGAGAGAATCGCATAAAGAGGGTCTCCGCCGGAAACTGCTGTAAGAATCGCAAGGCTTCCGATAAACGAAACAGGTGCCGCAAGTGAAATGATTCTTCTTGCTGCGAGATAAAGTCCTCCTGCCAGAAGCGCAAGAGCACAGGTCTCGCCGAGACATCCGCCTGTCTTTCCGAGGAAGAGGTCAAGATATGAAGCGTCTCCCGAAACGAGCGGAGTTGCTCCCGTAACTGCGTCGGCAGCGGACTCCTTATAATAAAAAGGAACTGCCCAGTTGGTCATTGCTGTCGGGAACGATACCATAAGTACGATTCTTGCTGTTATTGCAGGATTTGCAAAGTTCTGTCCCAGTCCTCCGAAGAGCTGCTTTACGATGACTATTGCCACAAAAGAGCCGATTACAGCCATCCAAACAGGCAAAGTCACGGGAAGATTCAGCGCAAGCAGAACTCCCGTTACAACGGCTGAAAAGTCGCAGATGGTGTTGTCACGCTTCATGAGTCTGCGGCAGATATATTCAAAAATCACACAGCTCGCCACACATACAGCTGTCAGCAGCAGTGCTCTTAATCCGAAAATTATGCACGAAGCTATTACCGCAGGAAGAAGTGCTATTACTACATTCAGCATTATCTGCGGAGTTTTCATCAGTCCTCTGTCGTGCGGAGACGGTGATACTATAAGTTTTCCCATAAATTCAGACTCCTCACTTTCTTGGTATCAGCATTTTTGCAAGCTGATTTGTTTCGGCAAGCTTTCTGTTCGACGGACAGACGTATGTGCAGCTTCCGCAGTTCATGCACAGAGTCACCTTCAGAGCTTTAAGCTCGTCGATATTGCGGATTTTGTAGGCTCTTTCGATATCGGCAGGCATCATTCCTAACGGACAGACTCTCACACAGCGTCCGCAGCGGATGCAGGCAGTTGTTACAGGCTCCTTATATTTTTTCAGAGCAAGCAGAGCGTTTGTAGTCTTTACCACGGGCATATCAGCCGAGCGAAGTGACATTCCCATCATCGGACCTCCGCCGATAAGCTTTTTCACGCTGTCAACATCAGTTTCGCAGTATTCCAGAATCTCACGGAATGAGGTTCCGATTACTGCACAAAGATTCATCGGCTTGCCAACAGCATCCCCGTCAACGGTAAGACGACGTGTAACAAGCGGCATACCTGTCTGAGTGTATCTGTACAGGAACGAAGCTGTTGAGACGTTAAGAACCATTACTCCTGCATCGGACGGCAATTCGCCCTCTTTAACGATTCTGCCTGTCGTATTGTAGATAATTACCTTTTCAGCTCCCTGCGGATAGCTCGACGGCAGGGTTACGACCTCAATCGAATCATCTCCCGAGGTCATGCTGCTGAAATTGCTGATTGCTTCGGGCTTGTTCGATTCAATGGCAAGCTTCGCCTTGGGAATTCCGAGCCATTTCATGACAAGCCTGATTCCGCCGATAACGTCCTCGGAATTTTCAATCATTTCACGGTAATCCGCAGTAATATACGGCTCGCACTCCGCTGCGTTGATCACAAGAACGTCAATTGCTGTCTTTGGATTGAGCTTGATATGAGTCGGGAAGCCTGCTCCGCCGAGTCCGCACGAACCGCTTTCCCTGACTGCTTTCAGGAAGCTCTCCTTGTCGGTGATTTCAGGTATCTTCACCTCGTCGGAAATAGTCTGCAAGCCGTCAGTCTCGATTTCAACTGCCTTACATACAGCTCCGTTCGCAGAAAGATAATCGGTCAGAGCCGTGACCTTTCCCGAGACTCCCGAGTGAACAGGTACGCTGAAAAAAGCGTCGGTATCGCCTATTTTCTGTCCGACCTTTACCTCGTCCCCGACCTTTACTGTCGGATTACAGGGCGTTCCCATGTTCATCGCCATGGGTATCGTCACTTTTGACGGCAGCGGAAATTCAACCGTTGCCGCATTCTGCGTATTTTTGCGATGATCCAGCTTCAGTCCGCTGAGTTTTTTCATCATTCTTCATCTAACTCCTTTCAGAAGAGCTTTTATATACATTCTTCCTCTCTAAGTGAGGAAGCAGTATACGCATAATTGTTCCGGTAAATATTCCGGAAATAATACCGGCAATAACAAGCACCGGCAGATATGATATTGTATAGATGCTTCCGGCGATTACAGAAGCTGCCGCAAGCTGTCCGATATTGTGGAATACTCCTCCCGTAACCGAGACGGCGAGAATACCCATATCCTTGCTTGTCCGCCTGAATATCAGCAGGCAGAGTCCCATCATCAGAACCGAAAGTACTCCTCCGCTGACCGACATACAGAATGCGCTGAATCCCCTGACCGCAAAGACAAAGCCGCTTTTCAGAACTGCCGTGACAAGCGCAGGACGGAATCCCATGAACATGAGGATATACATTATTACAACGCTTGAGATTCCCGGTTTTACGCCGAGCGGAAGAGGTATCGGTATCATGCTTTCCAGAAACTGTATCGCTGACGCAAGCGCAAGCAGTATTCCGATCTTTGCTATATATCGTGATTTTCCCATAGTCTACCCCACTACTGCGTCTGCGGAATCCGACTTGTCCGAGCCGCTTGTTACTGTAACGGAAATCCTCTCGGGCACGCAGATTATACTCTGTCCTGCCGAGCCGATGAAACCTGTTCTCTCGCAGATTTTGTCGGGGCAAACCGACTCCTTTATACGGATTTTCCCGTCCGATATCTCAAATACCGTCGATCCGCACTCCTCGAGAGTAAATTCTCCCGACTGAGAGAGGTCGGCTGTAATTACGCTGTCTCCGCACTGAATGACTGCGATTTCTGCGTCTCCGCTGACAAGCTCAGGAATAACTATCGCCGCCGCCGACACTATCAGGACTCCGGATATTATCAGCAGCTCTTTCAGACTGACAAAATGATATCCCTTATTCATCGGAAAGCTCCTTTATTTCATAGGAATCCTCGGTAAGCTCAAAATCCACGTCCTCGCTCAGATAAATTTCCTTATCCTCCGTAACGGCGATCACACTGAATTCCTCGCTGTAAAGATATTCCCCGAGACGAGCCGTTCCGCCGAGATAAATCAGGGTCGAGAGAAAATCCGACTCTATTCCGCTGCCGCATATCACTGTTACGGAGATCAGGTCTGTCTCCGAGGGACATCCCGTATTCAGGTCAAAAATATGGGAATACCGCTTGCCGTCAAGCTCAAAATAACGCTCATAGCCTCCTGATGTCGAGACAAAGCAGGCATCCGTTCTGACCGTGCCGAGTGTTCCCCCCGTTTCGGGGTCACGGACAGCCACTGTAAACCTTTCGCCGTCGGGCTTATTTCCGTTAAGCAGAACCGAAGAGCCTGACGATACTATATAATAGCTGTCCTCCCCCAGCTCCTCATGCACTCTGTCGAGAGCATAACCCTTGGCAACGCTTCCGAGGTCGATACTTCCGTTTTCATCGGCAAAGCTCATTGCTTCAAGCGAAAACGATGAATTATTACAGCTCCTGAGAGCTTCTTCGATCTCCTCATCCGACGGAACACGGGGATTCCCGGAGCTTATATTCCAGCAGTCGGTAATATCTCCCGAGAAGATATTCACATCACTTCCGTATTTTTCAGAAAGCTCGGCAGATGAAGCTATTATCCTCTTGGTATCCTCCGAAAGCTCCATATTCTGACGGTGATTTATCGCATATATCTCGCTGTCCTCAGAATAACGGTCGAAGAGCTCATCAAGCTCTGAGATAAGCTCTGCCGCCTTTTGGGAGTCCTCTCTGCCGCCCTTGAAGGTTATTGCGGTATCCATTGCAAATATTGTTTTTTCAGTTGTATCAGAACTGCTGTTTGCGTCTCCGCACGCTGCTGCAAGAATCACGAAAACTGCTGACGCCGCTGTCAAAAGTCTTTTGCACATATGATTCTCCTTTCAGATAACAAAAACTGCCGCAATATTGCGGCAGCACAGAATCCCCAAACTGAGCTACTTATCAATACCCCGTTGGTATACATTTCAGACTTTAAAAAGGAGTTCTCGGCATGGGAACTCCTTTTTAATTATAACATTTACAACCTCAAATGTCAATCAGCATTCGATATATTTATTTTTTAACTCCGAAATATCAACGTAATTTTTAGTGAAATCGTTCCTGTCAACGTAAACCCTCAGGCTATCGCCCTCTTCGCAGTAAAGCATCGGGTCATATCTCAGAACCTCGCTTTTGAAGCTATAGATATTTCCGTCGGCAGGATCGACATAGTTACAGCGTATTACATAGGTCGGACGGTTGTTTATTCTGACGGCTGACATCTCCGAACCGACGATCTGAGCCTCCACATAACAGCCCTCCTGCACCAGCCGTTTTGCAAGAGCCTTTTTCTTTGAAAGCTTCACGAGCAGCGCCAAGCCGATTATCAGGAAAATTCCGCCTATTCCTCCGAAAATTCCGCCGAAAAGCAGATTAAACTTAGTATTTATCGGCTCCCACGGCTTATCCGGATCAATGGAAATAGTAATCTCCTTGCCCTCGTACATGGAGGATGTATAGTAGTTCAGCTCAATGTCGGTATAGTACTCGCCGTCGTACTCATAATCTACATAAACATCATAATTTGTAGAAGTTCTTCTCTTGTGTGAAGAAGTTCTGCTGGTACTTGTATAGCGTTCAATAGAGGTGATCACCGCAGGAACGTCAACACCTTTTCCGCTGTTTCCTATTCCGGCAATCATAACGCATGCGCCTACTATAAAGAATATCGCTCCTATCAGCGTAAAAATCCAGCCTATCAATGCCATCGGACTAAATGATATTTTTTTCATCTGAATACCTCCGCACGTTATTATACGGTAATTTTAGCATACTATCGCTCATTTGTCAATCGGCGCAGGACTCCTGTCACGCAAATCAATTTTAAAAACCTAAATAATTTGTGTATTACGCTATCCGACTGTAGGGGCAGCCCTTGCGGCTGCCCGCAGGTGAATTTTAACTTCACTTCGGGCGACCGCGAGGGTCGCCCCTACAAAAATTGTCTGCAATGATGCATCATTTTTTGAAAATTGATTTGCGTGGATTCCTGTAGGGGCTGGCGTCCCCGACAGCCCGCAGCACATTTTGATACTATTGCATTCTCATTTTATTAAAAACATCAGTCCGCTGAACGGCTTCAGCTCCATTATGAGCGAGTCTCCCTCCTGTGAAAAATTCGTTTTGCCATCAGGAGTCGTACCGCTGTACTTCTGATTATCCGAATCAAGCAGAAGCTTAGCTGTCTCGTTCTTTTCCAGCGTAATTGAGTAGTCCCTGCGGCAGAGCGGCGAAAAATTCAGCACAGTTATGATGTCTCCGCCGCTGCTTTTTCTTCTTATTGCATAGATACATTTATCCGTACTTTCGCAGTCCTCCCAGCTGAAATTAGTCGGGTCAAAGTCATAGTGCAGAGCCGTGTACTTCAGATAGATATGATTCAGCTCCTTGATATACTCACTGAAAGAGTCATGCATCGGATATTTCAGCAAATCCCAGTCCTGCTGCCGCTTTTCGTCCCATTCACGGAGCTGAGCGATCTCATTTCCCATAAAGCTGAGCTTCTTTCCCGGATGAGCCGTCATATACATATACAACGCCCTTGCCTGAGGGAATTTCTGCTCGTAATCACCATTCATTTTCTGAGCTATGGCAGCCTTTCCATGAACTACCTCGTCATGCGAAAAAGGAAGAATGAAATTCTCGCTGTAGAAATAAAGCATAGAAAAGGTAAGCTTATGGTAGTCTCTGCTGCGGTATTCGGGAGCACTCTGGAAATACTCCAGAGTATCGTGCATCCAGCCCAGATCCCATTTGCAGTCAAAGCCCAGACCTCCCGCAAAAACAGGCTTGGTCACTCCGGGATACGCCGAGGAATCCTCGGCTGCAAGTATTGCATGAGGATGGCGTGCCTTGAGTCCGCTGTTCATTTCCTTCAGAAATTCAATTGCACTGCGGTTTTCGCCTCTGTCCTCTCTGCCCTGCCAGTAGATCATATTGCGGATCGCATCCATTCTCAGTCCGTCGAAATGATACTCCTCCAGCCAGTAATTAGCTGCCGACTGAATAAAGCTGCGAACCTCGCCCTTTGAATGCATGAAGTTGCGGCTTCCCCACTCGTTGTATCCGATATCCGAATAAGGGTAATCGTAAAGATGCGTTCCGTCGTATTCGGTGAGAGCATAGTGGTCTACAGCAAAGTGCACGGGAACAAAATCTACAATAACTCCGATACCGTTCCGGTGGCATTTATCCACGAACTCCATAAGCTGTTCGGGAGTTCCGTAGCGTGAGGTCGGAGCAAAGAAGCCCGTGTTCTGATAGCCCCATGACTCGTCACAGGGATGCTCGCTGACAGGCATAAGCTCGATGTAGTTATAGCCGTACTCGAGGACATATTCAATAAGCATATCGGCAAGCTCAGAGTAGCTGTACCAGCCCTCCTTTGCACAGATATCCGCATCCTCCGAGTCATCGGCAGGTCTGCGCTTCCATGAGCCAAGATGAACCTCATAAATATTCATCGGAGCGCTTCTGAAATCGTGACGGCTTTTCATCCACTTATCATCAAGGAATCTGTATTTTTCTATGTCCCGTATAACTGAGCACGTTCCCGGACGAACCTCCATTCCGAAGCCGTATGGATCGCAGTGGTCGATGAAGTCACCCTTCCTGTCATAGATCCTGTATTTGTAGCGCTGACCGTATTTTGCATCCGGACAGAAACCTTCGTAGAAATTACCGTCGGCGGTCTTGTGCAGCTTGATCTCTTCCCACTTGCTGAAATCGCCTATTACCGATACCTTCGAGGCATTCGGCGCATAGGTGCGGAACATTGTTCCGTCCTTTCCTGTATGCGCTCCGAGATACTTGTATGCATCGAAAACTTTTCCTGTGTAAAAACCATAAATATCCATAAATTAAACTCCCCATACGTTGACATATAAAATCAGACACTGTATAATATAAGGCAACACCGCATAAAGCCCGCCTGACGGCTTTGTACGCAATCTGCTTGCATATTTTCCGTTATCCTGCACAAAAATCCCTTGACATACGTCAGTATGCCTGCGGTCTTTTTATGCAGGATAACGAAAAATCTGTCGTCGCATCTTCCGCACAATCTTTGTGCGGTGTTGCCTTAAAATGCCTCATTACATAACATTATAGACAACCGTCGCATAATTTTCAATAAACAGAATTTGTCATCAGTCAATTATACGACACTCGTCTAAAATCGTCGATTTTAATGCACAGGGAGTACACAGAACATGGATATGAGAACCGAACGCACACGAAAAAATATCATTAACGCTTTTCTCCAGCTTCGCTCGAAAAAGCCGCTTGAAAAAATCACCGTCAAGGAGCTTTCGGCTCTCGCAGAAATAAACAAGGCTACCTTTTATCTGCACTATCACGATATCTATGAACTGGCAGAAACACTCGAGAACGAGGTCGTTCAGGCGACTCTTCACGGAATCGAACACCCTGAGCTGATTTTTCAGGATACCAGACTTTTTGTAAGAGAGCTTACCGAATCATTTATAGCTAACGAACGTCTCATAAAAATTCTTTTTGAAGGAAACCGCAGTATCTGCTTTATTACGCTTCTCGAAAAGAAGCTGAAACAGTTCTTGCTCCAGTTCAAGCCAGAGTACAATGAGAGTCTTGAAAAAAATATCGCTCTTACCTACATGGTCTATGGAGGTTACTATGCCTATATGAAATACAACGAATATGATACCAAGGCTGTCTTTGACCTCATCGGAAAGTTCTCTGACGCTATTGTAAGTGATTATGAGTAAACCGGCATCCGGATCTCAGGGACGCCAAAATAAAATTTAGGTGAAATTAACAAAAACTCTGGACATTAGTTCCGGATTGTGATATAATTTAGATAACTCCCATATACTTATAAACAACCTATCTTACATTTTCGGAGGAACTTATGAAAATGACCTTCATCGGCGCAGCTCATGAGGTTACAGGCAGCTGTACCTATATTGAGGCTTGCGGTAAAAAAATTCTCGTCGATTTCGGTATGCAGCAGGGTGAGGATATCTTTGAAAATGCCCAGGTTCCGACTGCTCCGGGAAATATCGACTGCGTTCTGCTTACTCACGCTCACATAGATCACTCAGGTATGATTCCTCTCCTCTTCGCAGGAGGCTTCAAGGGCGAGATTCATTCAACGACAGCTACTGCAAATCTTTGCAGCGTTATGCTCCGCGACAGCGCTCATATTCAGGAATTCGAGGCGGAATGGCGCAGCAGAAAGGCTAAAAGACGCGGTGAACCTCCCTATGAACCGCTCTATACCATGGATGACGCTCTGGGAGCTATCTCACTTTTCGTCCCTCATGAATACGACTGCGAGTTCACTCTCTGCGACGGAATTTCCGTCAGCTTCCGTGACGCCGGACATCTTCTCGGTTCCTCGAGCATTATTATAACTCTGACCGAAAACGGAGTGACGAAAAAGCTCACTTTCTCCGGAGATATCGGCAATATCGACCAGCCGCTCCTGCGTGACCCTCAGCCGGTCTATGACTCCGACTACGTTATTATGGAGTCCACATACGGCAACAGAGTTCATGAGAAGCCTGCCGACTATGCATCCGCTCTCGCCGCAATTATTCAGAGAACCTTCGACAGGGGCGGAAACCTGATCATTCCTTCATTTGCTGTCGGAAGAACTCAAGAAATGCTCTACTTTATCCGCCAGATCAAGGCGGAGGGACTCGTTAAGGGGCACGACGGATTCCCCGTTTATATGGACAGTCCGCTTGCCAATGAGGCTACCGAAATCTTCATAAATAACCGTGAAAGCTGCTATGACGAGGAAGCTATCGGCTTTGTCCGCCGTGGAATCAATCCTATCAGCTTCGACGGTCTGAAAAAGGCTGTTTCCAGCGACGAATCAAAGCTCATCAATAACGATAACCGTCCCAAGGTCATTATCTCCGCCAGTGGAATGTGCGAGGCAGGACGTGTCAAGCATCACCTCAAGCATAACCTCTGGAGACCCGAATGTACTGTTCTTTTCGTGGGATATCAGGCTTCCAACACTCTCGGCAGAAGTCTTATTGAGGGAGCTAAGAAAGTCAAGCTCTTCGGTGAAACTGTCCGTGTTGCCGCTGAAATCAAGCAGCTTCCGGGCGTAAGCGGTCATGCGGATGTAAACGGGCTCCTCAGCTGGGCAAGGAACTTTGAGAATCCAAAAAAATTCTTTGTCATCCACGGCGACGCTGCTTCGGCTGACAGCTTCACTCAGCGCCTGAAAGATGAGCTGGGTGCGGACGCCTATGCTCCGTACAGCGGTGCGGAGTTCGATATCGCTTCCGGTACGATCACTAACGACGCACAGCCGATTCTGCTTCCTCAGAAGAGAAAGCCCAACAATAATAATGTATATTACAACGATCTTCTTGCCGCTTCCGACAGGCTCAGCCGCCTTATCAAGGAGAACGGCGGCAGGGCAAATGCCGATATGCGAAAGCTCACAGATATTATCAACAAGCTTTGCGACGAATGGCAGTAAATCAGTTTGCTTCTATTTTCATATAAACTTCCTTTATGCAGACAGCGGTCAGACGTAAATCTGACCGCTGTTTGCTATATATTAATTAATCCTTTGTAAAAACCGCACAGCCGCACTCACTCGGATGATCGAGGAGCAGAGCGTTTTTGCCGATATACTTGAAAATAGTACAGCCGATAGCTAAGTCGCCTCCGGCACCGATAATACCAAAGAATCCGAACAAGAGCAGGAAAACACTCCCGTTAAACAAAGAAACCACACAAGGGATAATGCCTAAAAAGAAAAATGGCGCGATAAGCCCGATATAATAATGAGCCAACCTTAGTGCCTCGCTGCAATGACAATAAGGGGTAAGAGATTTCCACATAAAACCAAAATTGATGCTTTTTCTGCCGTCCTTGCAAAAAAGAATCCAGCCTGCACCATGCAGAAGCTCGTGTATCGGAATTGAAACAATTATTGTCAAAAATAAAAACATTTCATTTCTGACAATCGAATCAAAGATCGTCGTATCCTTTTCAAGCGCCAGAATTACGAACAGTAGACTAAATAAAATTATAAGTGGAAGTGCGATCGCACATCCCACAACATTTGCTTTAAGAATTGAAATCACTGCTTTGTGCTCAGTATATCCCTCAGCCGTCAGTTTTTCACGCAGCTGCGTGTATTCCTCCATACGTTCCTTTGCAAGTTTTTCCTTATCAGCCATAAATACCTCCGTATAACAAAAATCCTCTCTTAATTCAAGAGAGGAAAATTCAAGTGCCGGCATTGAATTAATTTCCCAGGTCGTCGCCAACCAAGTATCATCATCGCAGAAGAGCTTAACTTCCGTGTTCGGAAA
>JAFTPG010000036.1 GCA_017463375.1 Ruminococcus sp.
ATCATCTGCAATGGTGTGTTTGATACCTACGGCGACTGCTTTTCTGTGACTGCCGGAAGTGGTACGAAGGTGATTATCGGTACAGGAAAAGCGTGGATTGACGGGCATTATTTCATCAATGATACTGCCTATACTCTTGATTTAACGAAGTATGTGGATGAATCTTTGAGCCGTTATGTGACGATTGGCATTAGCTGTGATGTGAGCGAAAATATCCGTGCCTGCAAGCTGGAAGTGAAGTCCGGCACGGCGGCGACTTCTCCTGCAATTCCAACATTTGAGGATACGGCAAGCAAGAAGTTTCTCACTCTTGCGGCAGTGTTTCTCAAGGGTGGTGCGAAGAGTATCACTGACGGCAATATCCGTGATATTCGTGAAGATGAAAAGAAGTGCGGCTATGTGAAGTGTGTGCTTGGTAAATGCCGTGTTTCGGAAATGCTCGTAGCAATGGCATTTGTGACGGATAAGATGAATGAAATGGTCGGCAAAATCGACACGCTCCAAAGCACTGTAGATAATCTTCAGCTGAAGGTTGACGATCTCACCGGAGACATTATTGCAACGGGTCCGCTCGGCAAGGATATTTATTATGTCCTCTACAGCAATGGCAATCTTCTTATTCGTGGCAGCGGTGAGATGTACAATTATGACATCGACAGCAACCTGTCTCCGTTCCGTGGCAACATCGACATCACCTCTGTTGTGGTGAGTGAGGGAGTCACTTCCGTTGGCGATTATCTGTTTGGAAATTGTCAGAATATGAAGAAAATCAGTCTGCCGACAACGCTTACAAGCATCGGTCATGCCGCGTTTATGCAGGGTGACGGCTACGTCAGCACGGTTTATGGTCTGACGGAGATTAACATTCCTTCCGGCGTAACAAGCATTGGCGGCAGTGTATTCTGGGGTTCGGCAATCAGCTCACTCGTTATTCCGGAATCCGTCAGCGAAATCGGCAAATACGCCTGCCGTGACTGTGCGGCTCTGAAAAGCGTTACCGTGGGCGGCACTGTGATCGGCGAGTATATGTTTGTCAGCTGTACAAAGCTCTCTACTTTCAACATCGGTTCAAAGCTGAAGAAGATCGGCTCGAATGTGTTCAATTACTGCTCTGCACTCAAAACCATTACCTACGATGGCACGCTTGAAAAGTGGCAGGCTATCGAAAAAGGAACTAATTGGGACGGTCGCAGTGCAATGGATGCGGCACAGTCGGGACTTGTCAAAATTCAGTGTACCGACGGCTATATGGAATATGCTGATGGTGCTTGGAGGGAGGTTATCGCATGATGAAGTTTTTCGTCAAAGGACAGCGTATTGAAATCACGGAACGTGAAGTCATTGCAAGCGGGCAGATTGCCTTTGTCACGCTGAAATTCACCTTTGACTGCTCATGGAAGAATCTGCACAAGGTTGTGCAGTTTTCCCAGTGTGATGAGGTTTACAGCCGTGTCCTCGGTGTGGATGGGCTGTCCTGTCTGCTCCCTTCGGAACTTCATCCGGGGATGGTGAAGATGAGCGTATTCGGGTATGACAGCGAAAGTGACACGACCGTCCGAGCAACCACTGTGCCTGTAACACTCCATGTAAGACCTTCTGGTTTTGATGGCGAAAGCTGTAACGTGCCGCCGACTCCTGATCTGTATGCACAGCTTTTGGCAGAAATGAAGAAACTGCTGTCGGAGGTACAGAACGGCAGTAATGGCGAGAACGGCTTGTCTGCGTATGAACTTGCTGTGCAGAAAGGCTTCACAGGTTCTCTTGCAGATTGGCTTGAAAGTCTGAAAGGTGCTGACGGCAAGGATGGTACTGATGGTGTGGACGGCAAGGATGGAGCAGATGGTGTAAATGGCAAAGATGGTGCTGACGGAAAGGATGGAGAAAATGGCTTGTCTGCTTACGAAATTGCCTTACAGAACGGCTTTGTCGGCACGGAATCCGAATGGCTGAAATCTCTCAAGGGTAAGGATGGCACTTCTCCTGAAGTATCAGGCTTTGTTACCACGGAATATGTGGAGGAACGGCTCTCTGAAATCCTTGTCATTCTGGAAAACCCGCCGACTGCAAGCACTGTCACACTGTTCAGCTATGGCGATGACGTTCCCGAAAATTACGGCGATACCATTTTCACAATCTACCAGAACGGCATTCAGGATCTGAACAGCTACATCCGCAACAACAAGCCGTTTTGCAGTGCCGACAACGACTACGCCCTCAGCTACAACCAGACGGATTTCGGCTGGGATGGGCAGGTTTACACGGCAAGCACCACGCCGATTACGGTCAAATCCTGCACTGCCATTGCGGTGACGGCACAGTCGGGCGTGACGGAAAAGGGTGCGATGTACCTGATTCCGACCGCCGGAAAGAGCGATTCCGACACGGTGCAGAATTATATCTACACATCCGTCACCACTGGAAACTGCGTAGAGCTGCCGTTTTACTGGCTGTACTGCGACACATTCATCACTGGGCTGACTGCCTGTGATACCGCAACGCCCAGTGAGTATTACCTCTGTTGGGTGGGCAGGTCGAATAATACGCATCCGATTGTGCGGGAGGTGAAGGTGATGAATTGACTTTTTCGGGGTGGAGTGGTATAATGGAGGAAACCGTGCAAGACGGTTAATAAGGTCAAAAGAGGAAAATATTATGAGCAGTATAGCAGATAGCTACAAAGAAATTATAAGCCTTTGCCAGAAACTCTCGGCAGAATATGGTAATAATGCATCTGACTTTTCTGATGGAACTACACCAGATGCGATTACCGCATGGGAAAACAGTAACGATATTCTTATCCCAGAATCATATAAGGAATGGCTCATTCTTACAGAATCCTGTAAAGTGTTATTCGATGTTCTGAATTTGTTCCCATTGAAAAAAATCATCGTAGGACATAAAGATTTTCCAGATGAACTTGTAGTGATTGGTTCTGTATTCGGCTCAGGAGATTCAGTGTGCTTTTCAAAATCAACTGGCGAAATCATTAGATATAATGCCTTCGCTGACGCACCGGAAAAGAAAAGATTTGATGATTTCAATTCCTTTTTAGAAAAGGTAGTCCTCAAGCACTTAAAACGCTGCTGATGGATTATTTGAATTTATACAACTTAATATCGTCACCAACCGCCCGTGGTTAACTCCACAGGCGGTATTTTTATACCCAAAACAAGGAGGTAGATATAATGAAAGAAACCATCTGCATGGTCGGCGGACTGGTCGGCGGCTTCATCGCCACGCTGCTCGGCGGCTGGGACTCGGCATTGTCCACGCTCGTGATTTTTATGGGAGTGGATTTTGTCACAGGCGTGGTGACCGCTGCTATGGGCAAATCCAAGCACAGTGACAGCGGCACTCTCAACAGCAAGGCTGGCTGGGTGGGACTTGCAAAGAAGTTCTGCATTCTGCTCATGGTCGTGGTCGGCGTGAGAATCGACATTCTCCTCGGCACGAACTACATCCGTGATACAGTGTGCATCAGCTTTTGTCTGAACGAGTTGCTCTCCATCGTGGAGAATACGTCGTTAATGGGCATCCCATACCCGCCTGCAATGAAGAAAGCAATTGATGTTCTGCAGACGAAAGTAGGCAGAGCAGAGAAACAGATTAAGGAGGATGATACAAATGGCAATTCTGAAACCTGATAAGACAACGACACTCGGCGGCGTAACCGTCAACGAATTTCTGCTCACAA
Source organism: Ruminococcus sp. (assembly GCA_017463375.1). Lineage (GTDB taxonomy): Bacteria > Bacillota > Clostridia > Oscillospirales > Ruminococcaceae > Ruminococcus. The sequence goes on from JAFTPG010000036.1 coordinate 3,695, forward strand.
AGCACAATCTCCGAAATATCGCAATGCCCTCCGTGAAAATGGAGGGCATTATTGGTGTTACTGTGCATAACACCGAATGGATCAAAACGGCAGCAGGAACAACGCCTGCGGAGCAGTACACTCGTGCCACTTACAATGGCAACATGAACGATGTCCGTGTGCATTATTATGTGGATCATGTCTGTGCTTGGCAGAATCTGCCCCTTGACCTGTCCGGCTGGCACGCTGCGGACGGCAGCGGCAACGGCAACCGCAAGACTATCGCCATTGAGTGCATCATGAGTTCTGCGTACAATGCCAATGACCAGAAGTCCGAAGATAATGCGGCAAGACTGGCGGCAGCTCTGCTGAAACAGTACGGACTTGGTATCGAGTGCCTTTTCACGCATACCCACTGGCTGAATGTTAAGGATGGCAGAAAGGGCGATGTTGATACACTCAACACGATGAGAAACGCTTACAAGATGTGTCCGCTGTACATTCTGCCGCATTGGGCTGCATTCAAGGCGAAAGTGGCGTATTACCTCAATGAGGGACAGATCTACCGTGTGCGTACATCATGGGATGATGTAAAGTCGCAGACGGGTGCGTTCAAGAGCCTTGATAATGCGAAGAAAAGCTGTAAAGCTGGATATTCCGTGTTTGATGAGAATGGTACGGCGGTATTCACTGCGGAGAAGGCTCATAAGAAGGGCGATAAGATTACACTGAAGAATACAACACTGTATGCTTCTTCTACGGCAAAGTCCGGTGTGAAGAAAAGCGGAACGTTCTATCTGTATGACGGTGTTGAGGTCAATGGCAGACTACGCATTACTACGAAAGCCGCATACTGTGGCAAGACACCTATCGGTAAGTATGTGACCGGTTGGGTGGAGAAGAAGGATATTTGAGTTTATGGCTGTCGAGGATTTTCCCTCGGCAGCCTTTTTTTATTTCAAAGGGTTAATTTTTCGCTGCTTCCCTTTGACTGATACTTGAAAAGGTACTCAAAAGCTGGAAAACTGTCCTATTGCTTTTGGAAGAATTTTTCAAGTATCAGCAGGAGGTGCAGTATGGAACAACAGAAAATCCTTGATGAAATCGGATACTACAAGGCACAGGCAATCACCGAATTGCTCTATACAAAGGGATTTATTACATTTGACGAGTATGACAAATTAACGGAAATAAACCGTCGAACTTTCTCTCCCATGTATGCAGACTTATTACCGAAAACGCTTGCAAAAGCACCGAAACAGAGTTAATATAGCATACGAGAAAGGAGGGAATCTCATGAATATCAGAAAAATCGAAGCACAAAAACAGGAAGTGAAAAAACTCCGTGTGGCGGCGTACTGCCGTGTGTCAACGGACAATGACGATCAGAGAGACAGCCTTGAAACGCAGAAACAGCATTTTGAAGCGTGGATCAGACTGCATTCCGATTGGGAGTATGCGGGTGTGTTCTACGATTTCGGCATCACCGGAACAAAGGCAGAAGTCCGTGACGGTCTGCAGGCGCTTCTGTATGAGTGCCGTATCGGTCGTATTGATTATGTGCTTACCAAATCTGTGAGTCGATTTGCCCGAAACACAGTTGACTGCTTATCCATTGTACGAGAACTTCTTTCCTATGGCATTCCGATTTATTTTGAGAAAGAGAATCTTGATACCGGAAGCATGGAGAGCGAGCTGATTTTGTCCATCATCAGCAGTCTGGCACAGGATGAATCGGAGTCCATCTCGAAAAACGTCAAGTGGTCTGCACAGAAGCGTATGGAGAATGGCAGTTACAAAATTGGCTGTGTTCCCTATGGCTACACGAAGAATGAACATGGGGATATGGTAATCGTACCGGAAGAAGCCGATGTGATACAGTACATCTTCAACTCGGTTGTATCCGGTATGGGCGTGTACAAAATTGCGAAGAACCTCAACGCACGACACATCCCTACAAGAAAAGGCGGTAATTGGTCACCAACCACTCTGCTGGACATTCTGGTCAATGAGAAATATGTGGGCGATGCCCTGTTTCAAAAGACCTACACCGACAGCAATTTTCACAGGCATGACAATCATGGTGAAATGAAAATGCATCTGATGCAGGAACATCACGAGCCGATCATCAGCAGAGAATTGTTTGAAAAGGCTGGTGCGATTCTGTCACAGAGAGTCAAAGAACGTGGTATTCAGAAAGGAACAGCAAAGTATCAACAGCGATACGCCTTTTCAGGGAGAATTATCTGTGGGCAGTGCGGCGACAAGTTCAAACGGCAAACCTACACCAGCGGCATCACATGGGCTTGCAAAACGCATCTGTTCCATAAATCCGATTGTTCCATGAAATATATCCGTGATGATGCGGTCAAGGCGGCATTTGTCAACATGATGAACAAGCTGATTTTTGCCAGAAAGCTGATGCTTCGTCCTCTGTGTGAAGCACTTCGGATTGCAGGCAGTGATGAGAATCTGCAAAGAATCCTGCACCTGAAAGAGGAGTTGCAGCACAATGCAGAACGCAAGGATGAATTGCGGAAATTAAGGGCAAGGGGCATTATCGACAGCGTTCTCTACAATCAGGAAGTCAGCCGCATAGAAAAGCAGAGCGATGAATTCCGTGCGGAAATCAAAGGGCTTGGAAACGCAGAGTCCGGAAGCAGTCTGAAAGAAGCGGAACGCCTACTGAAATATGTGGAATCGGCGGATATGCTTTCCGGATTCTCGGACGATCTATTCACTGATTTCGTTGAGAACATTACAGTATACGATCGAACACATATTGGTTTTCAGCTGAAATGCGGATTGACCTTAAAGGAGGAGTTATGTACGGGTACAGAATCGAAAATGGAATCGCCGTGATTGATGAACAAGAAGCGGCGGTGATTATCGGCATTTTCAATGGCTATCTCTCCGGCATGAGCCTGACTGCCGCCGCCGAGAACGCCGGAAAGCCAATGGTTCACAGCCGTGTGAAGAACATCATCAAAAGAACCTGTTATGTGGGCGATGATTTTTATCCTGCAATCGTGAGTAAGCAGACATTTGCGAGAGCCAATGCAGAACTGATCCGCCGTGCCAACAAGCATTGCAGGGGCAGCAAAAGAAAAACACCGCCGATTTTCAAGGAGTTTACACTCTCCGTTCCGGCGATGCAGTTTGAAGACCCGATAAGGCAAGCAGAATATATTTACAGTTTGATAGAGGTGAGAAAATGAATGTAATAACCATTCCGGCAAAGCCGCAAAAGGGTAACAATGCCGCAAAGGTGGAAGTGAAAAAACTCCGAGTAGCGGCGTACTGCCGTGTCTCCACCGACAATGAGGAGCAGGCAACCAGCTACGAGGCACAGATTGCCCATTACAGAGAGTTCATCAGTTCCAATCCCGACTGGGTGCTTGTGGATGTGTACGCCGATGATGGAATCAGTGCAACGTCTACCAAGAACCGTGAGGAGTTCAACAGGATGATCGAGGACTGCAAACAAGGAAAAATCGACATGATCTTTACAAAGTCCATCAGCCGTTTTGCCCGAAATACCGTGGATTGTCTGAACTACATCCGTGAACTGAAAGCAATGAACATTCCAGTATTCTTCGAGAAAGAATCCATCAACACCATGGATGCCAAGGGTGAAGTCATGCTCACGATCATGGCTTCGCTTGCACAGCAGGAGTCGGAGTCCTTAAGTCAGAACGTGAAGCTGGGTTTGCAGTATGGCTTTCAACAGGGCAAGGTCATGGTGAACGCACGGCTGTTTCTTGGGTATGACAAGGATGCGGAAGGTAATCTCGTCATCAATCCGGAACAGGCGGAAATTGTCAAGCGAATCTTCCGTGAGTACCTTGAGGGCGCAAGCTGCAAGAAGATCGGCAGAGGGCTGGAACGTGACGGCATTCTGACCGTCCGTGGCAGCAGCCGATGGCATGACAGTACGATACGAAAGATCCTTGAAAATGAAAAGTACATGGGTGATGTGTTGCTGCAAAAGACCTATACTGTGGACTTTCTCCGCAAAAAGCGAGTAGTGAATAACGGCGTGATGCCGCAGTACTACATCGAGGGACACCATGAGCCAATCATTCCGAAAGAACTCTTTCTGAAAGTACAGGAAGAAATCGCAAGGCGTGGTTCGGAGCGTGATTGTCTGGGCAAGAAGCGTGGGTTCAGTTCCAACCATTGCTTTTCACAGATGGTGTACTGTGCCGAGTGCGGTGAGCAGTACCGCCGAATTCACTGGAATAATCGTGGCAAGAAATCCATCGTATGGCGATGCACCACCCGACTGCATGACAAAGAAAAGTGCCGTGCGAGGACGGTCAGCGAGACATTGCTGCAGGAAGCATTTCTGGATGCAGTCAATGAAATGCTTGGGGACAGTCAGGTTTATCTGAAACGGCTGAAGGAGAACCTCGAAACCGCCATTCACCTGACAAATCCCGATTCGGCAGAAGCACTTGCTGCAAGGATGGCGGCATTGCAGCAGGAACTGATTGACCGCACCAGCCGCCGTGAGAATTATGACGACCTTGCGGAAGAAATCCTCCGCCTACGAGAGGTGCAGGCACAGACGGTGATGGATGCTGCTACCAAAGCCGAACACAAGAAACGCATTCGGGAGCTTCGGGCATTTATCCGTTCCCAGCCGCATGGCATCACGGAGTTTGATGAGACGCTGGTGAAGCACTTGGTGGAGAGGGTGACGGTGTTTGGGGATTATTTGGTGTTTCGGTTTCGGTCGGGGGTGGAGGTTGTGGTGGAGAAGTGAATGGGGAGAGGAACGCCCCTCTGTCGGATTTTGATGTTCAGCAGAGGTACTCCATTAAAACAATATGAAAAACGGGTAATTTAGTTTTCAAAAAATATATCTAAAAGATTTGCTCCGACAAAAGACGCATTCACTAAAGACGTTTTTAAAAGCGATACACCGTTTAAATTTGCATTATTAAAAATAGTCTCAATGCCATTAGTAAATGATAAATCTGAATTCAGCAAGTTAGCATTTTCAAAATTAACTGAATCTAAATTACAATATTTAAGATTTGAGTATGCTATGTTTGCTTTAGATAGATTTGCACTACTTAAAAAAGCACCTTGTAAATCAACTTCATATAAATTAGCTTGATACAAATTAGCACAACTTAAATTTGCATTTTTTAACACGGCACTTTTCAAATTTGAAGATTTTAAAGAAACTGAAGATAGGTCGCAGTATGAAAAACAGCATCCAATTAAATTACAATTTTCAAATTTTGTACCCTTTAAATTCATGTTTGAAAAATCAAAATATGATAAATCTAGCCCAGAAAAATCAAGACTCGGATAACTGCTGTATGCTTGATATATATTAAAACAATATTTAAAATGTTCATTGAATATCTTCGATTGAAAAGCATTCTCTTTACTGAAAAACATTTTAGCTAGATCTATATAAATATATGCTATATTATACCATAACTGCATTGAACTCATGAAATTCAATCTCGAAAGAATAGGTGAGGATATACATGCGTCAGTTTGGCATCTGTAAAAACTCTGAAGCATTGTTTCTAATAGACCAAAAATATTTTGTCTTGTTTCTTTATTGTATTCTTCGAACACATATGAAAGGTATCTGTTTCCATGAATTACGCCTTCTGAAAGAAAAAAAAGCATTCGTTTTTCATTGTCAATTTCATTATTTTTCAGATAAGACATCATCAATTCATAAACAAATTTCGCTTCAAAATATTCCTGCAGTGATTTATGAGAAAAAAAGAGTGTTTCCTGATTGTCTGAGCACTTTATAAATAAAAGTTGGTTTTTATTTTTTAAATATTTATTTTTCTCAACAAACAACGTCCTATAACAAAACATCTCTCCCGCTATTTTTGTATATAGTTTTTTTTCATCTTCATCAATGTTGGAAAGTAGTACATCAAACAGCCTTTGTACACCTCTATAAATTATATCAGGATTTTTTGTGACAAGCGAAAGAACAACAGGATTTCTAAGTGCGGATACATCACTATTTAAAATAAACTCCACTATTTTTTCTTGTTCGAAATTCACAGTTTTTTCAATAAAACACTGAATTTGCTCATCTGAAAAAGGCAAAACTTCAAATATTGGGAATTTTGTACTTTGTTTGTTATCGACTAGATCTGTGCGAGCTGTGAATATAATGGAAATATTATCACAAATTTGATTGTGCTCATCTAAGCAATTGTACAGTGAATCAACATCTAATCTGAATCCATTATCTTCAAAAATGATAACTGTCTTACAATCTTTAAAATCAGTTTTATTATTAATTACGTTTTTAACTGTTGAAAGAACCTTATCCATCGAATCTAAAAATCGAAATACATATACTTTGATTTTTAATATTTCTTCATTGTACACTAAAAATGAAACAATAGAAGATTTTCCGGATCCCGCTTCACCAACTAAAAGACAAAACCTCAGCTCATTTGATACAACATAATCTTTAAATTGATTAAATGTTGTGTTATGACCGTTTTTGAGAAAAGGAGGAGGAACGAAAACATCCTTAAGCCGAATTGCAATTTCGTTATTGCTAAACCATAAAACTTCATTCCATTTTTTTATATAGTGATCATTAAAAGAATGAAACAACGCATTACAACGATCCATAATTATCGCCTACCTCCTGAAAAATCTCAACAGTATCATTGAGTATTGTTAAACCATTAGTCAGTGTGGGATCTTTTTTACATTGAACCCAATCGTCATGTCGCTTAGAACTGTTTACAAATTTATTAAACTGTTCTTGCAGAAGCTTTAACCCTTCCGCATTTTCTTTGAGTTGTTCGCTAATTGAATGAGTGCCTTCTGAAATCTTTTTACTTATTGACAACTCACTCTCTCGAATATCTTTTTTTATATCAAAAAGTACTTCAAAAAGAAAATCGCTATTTTTTTGAATTGTATCGATCGATTTAGATATAATCGGAAACAATGCTTTTCGAACGTCCTGTTTAGCTTCTTCTTCAACAACACCCACACTTTCTTCAAGAGAAGATATCAGTATTTCTACTATTCTGGTAGCATCGCAATTATTGTCTTTAAGCATATCTTTGCTAATTTTAGTATGTTGTAATAGAGTTTTGGTATTTTCACGTGCTGGTTCTATTCTATGAGATGGAATACCGATCTTGCTTAGTTGTGCATCCGATAATAGACTATCGATTTCATTTTTGGAGGAAGAAACTATATCAATTATCTTTTCACCGGCTTCATCTCCAAATTCTGAGATAATGTCATTAATAAATTCATGAAGGCTGTAGCTTTTTCCATAGTTTGATATTCCAAGTTTTGCTAAAAAAAGCACTACAGCAACAGGAAAATTCATATATCAATCATCCTTTACGTTATATTTCCCCTGACATCCAAATCCCACACTCTCACACCCGTGTTATCCAATCCCCACACAAATATGCGTGTGCGTGTATTTGTTGTCATCATTCATTTTCTCGTGATTTCTTCTCACGCACAGCAAAAACGCCTGTACCGAGGAAGAAATCAGCAGGTTGATTTTTGAAAAAGTGCGTAGAATCGGGATATTACGCCTTATCCCTCGACATCAAAACCACGCACTCAACGTGCCCCGTCCTAGGAAACAAATCGACGCCGCAGACCTTAACGATGGAGTAGCCATTTTCGGAAAGCCACTTAGCGTCACGAGCAGCGGTTGCAGGATTACAGGAAATCATCACGATTTTCCTTGGTGCAGCATCAGCGATAGTATTGAGAGAATCGAGGGAGCATCCTTTTCTTGGCGGATCAACAACAATAATGTCAGGAGCGCATCCGTTCTGTCTCAGTTGAGAGAAAACTGCTCCGGCGTCTCCGCAGAAGAAATCCGCATTATCAATGTTATTCTGAGCGGCGTTTATTCTGGCATTATCAATTGCCTGCGGAACTATCTCTACTCCGACAATTTTTTCTGCGCTTTTCGCCATAGAGAGTCCTATAGTACCGGCACCGCAGTAGAGGTCAGCGATAACATCAGATTTTCCCGGTTCAGCGTACTCAAGAGCTTTTGCATAAAGACGTTCAGCCTGAACCGTATTAACCTGATAGAAGGATAGGGGAGATATCTCAATAGAATTTCCGCACATAGTATCGGTAATAGTATCTTTTCCGGCAAGAGTAACGCATTTTTTTCCAAGAATGACATTAGTCTTATCGGGATTTATATTCATAATGATGCTGACTATATTTGAAAATTTCCGCATAAGAATACTGCACAGCGGCATGAGCTGACGAGACATGTCTTTACGAACCACAAGGCATACCATTATTTCGCCCGAATGAGCGCCCTTTCTCAGATATATATGACGCATTAAACCGGTGTTTGATTCCTCGGAATATACAGAAAGCTTCCTCTCATTGATGTAAGCGAGTATGCATGAAGCTATCTCGGAAAAAATTTCCGGCTGCAAAGCGCAATCCTTTATCGGAATCAATCTATGGCTTCGTGGAGCATAGAAACCGTATACAGCATTACCATTAATTGAAGCAAGCGGATACTGCGCCTTATTTCTGTAGCGTGAAACAGCTTCGCATCCCACAAACTCCTCAAAAACCGGATCAAGCCCGCCTATTCGTTTAAAAGCACTTTTTACAATATTATCCTTGATGCGGCACTCAGCCTGATAGGAGATATGTCTGAAAGTGCATCCGCCGCATTTTTTTGCAGCGTCACAGTCTGAATCAATTCTGTCCGGAGAAGGGGAGATGATCTCCTCAGCGATACCGAAAGCATAGCTTTTCAGTACCTTTACAATTTTAAGCTTAATGACATCACCAACCGCAGTACCGGGAACGAAAACCGCCGCATTTTCAACTCTGCAAACGCCGTTTCCTTCAGCAGTGAGGTCGATTACTTCAGCAGTGAAGCATTGATTTTTTTCAAGCATTCTGTAACCTCTTTCTTTTTATCCATGAGCTGATCAAAGCGCCGGATATACTCATATGGGAATTTATAGTTATGGATTCTCTGGATTTTTCCATCAGGATATACCAGCTTGGTAGACGCAGCACATCCCGCTCCGAGAATTGTCTGGGTTTCGTCCATAATAAAGATATTGTAATAGCTCTCATAACCTTTTTTGGAATATCCGACATTCTCAAGATTATCGACGGTATTTTTCTGACGGTAGAGATAATAGGGGAAATATCCGCTTTCAAGGAGTCTCTCGACGCTGTAATCGACCATTTCAGCAGCAGGATTTGAGATATTATCGAGACCGTTTTCAAAAAGATTAGCAGCCCTTTTAAGCGTAAGAGTATGTACAGTAATACTCTCCGGGTCGAGATTGATTATAGTGTCAAGTGTATTGCGGAAGCTTTCGGCTGATTCGGTAGGCAGACCTGCAATAAGGTCAGTATTGATATTGGAAAAGCCAATTCTGCGTGCAGTCTCGAACGATTCAAGAAAGTCTCTGCCGGAGTGACGTCTGCCGATAACATTAAGTACATCATCGTTCAGCGTCTGCGGATTTACAGAGATTCTGTCAGCACCATATTCCTTGATAACACGGAGCTTTTCCTCAGTAATTGTATCGGGTCTGCCTGCTTCAAAGCTGTATTCACGAACCTTATCGAGATTGAAATTCTTCTGAACGGTCTCCATAATTGTTTTTATGTCCTCAGCAGAAATGGAAGTCGGAGTACCTCCGCCGAAATAAATCGTATCAATTTTCGTATCAGTTTCACGAACTATATCGCCGATAATTTCAAGCTCACGGCAAAGAGCAGAGACATATTCAGGCATAAGCTTCATAGCCGAGTCCATCGAGTGAGACACAAACGAACAGTAACTGCATCTTGTAGGACAGAAGGGGATAGAGACATAGAGGCTGACAGCATTTCTATCAATTTTTTCCAGAATCGGGAGTTGATTTTTTGCAGTCTCATAAGCAAGGCTGAGCTTGCCGGGAGATATCTCATATTTATCGGTAAGAGTTTTACTGATATCCTCAAAGCTTTTGTTATCCTGAATAAGCTCAACGACCTTTTTCACAGGGCGTATTCCCGTCATCAGTCCCCATGGCGGAGTAATACCGAAAATCCTCCTCAGCGCCGTATAAACGAGACGGCAAAGCTCATGTTCAACAGTATTTTTGTCGGAAGCGGCAGTACAGCTTACAATTTTATCCAGAGCGACAGCTTCGCCGCCGTTGATCCTTACTCTGGTGCGGAGATTTGTATTGCCATTTGATTCGGCGGTTTCTGCAACGATAAAATTATCGCCCTGTGCGTCGGAAATTTTATCGGAAAAGCTGAATCTGGTTGCAGGAATAAAGAGCTTTACAGTAGCTTCAATTTCATATTTAAAAGTATTGCCGATTAAAACAATCGGCATTTTATAATTATTCAGATCACACATTTTATCACCGTTAAAGTCTGGTTAAATAGGGATTGGAGTGTCGTTCGTATTCAAGAGTAGTTGTCTCATTATGACCCGGACAGACGCGATAATCACCGTTGAGGTCACGAAGAGAGATAAGTGAGCTGCGCATTGCATTGATATCACCGCCGGGGAAGTCCGTCCTGCCGATGGAACAGCAGAACAGCGTATCTCCCGAGAAAATGACATCTTCGCAGATGTAACATACGCTGCCCGGAGTATGTCCGGGCGTATGAAGAATACGGAAGGTCAATTCTCCGTCGTTTATATAGGAGTCACCGAAAATGGCAGTATATTTTTTTACGGGCTTGAATTCAATAAGCGACATAGATGAAGCCAGCGAAGCGTCTGAGCTTTCCAGCATATAAGAGTCATCAGCATGGATATAGACCTCAGCGCCTGTTTCAGCAGCAGTTTCAGCTGCGCCGCCGATATGGTCAAAATGTCCATGAGTAAGCAGTATCTTGGTAAGACTGAGCTTTTTCATTTTCAGGAAATTCAGCAGCAGCCGGCTGTCTCCGCCGATATCCACAGCGATGCAGCGTCCCGGAGCAGTTTCAACAACATAGCAGTTTGCTCTCATCGGACCCAATTGAAGATGATGAATTTTCATTAAAAGACCTCCTGTCTAGATTGAAGAACGCTCGACGGAAATAACGCCTTTAATTTTTCTGAGCTTATCAAAAAGATTATTAAGCTGTTCCGTACTGGCAATCGTAATAGTTGCCTCAAACAAAGCGTTACCGTTTTTGAGATTTCGTGAAGATGAATGAACAATGGGAATACGAGCCTCTGTGAGAATTGCGGTAATATCGAAAACAAGACCAACTCTGTCCGTGGCGATTACCTCCATGCTTGTCTGGAGCTGAGCAACACTGTTTTCAGACCACTGGATCTCGCACCAGCGTTCAAGCTCTTCGGGATTATTTCTGTTAAGCATAGCATTATAGTTGGTGCATTTTGTAGTATGAACTGAAATTCCGTGACCGCGTGTAATAAATCCGACAATCTCATCACCTGGCAGAGGATTGCAGCACTGAGCAAATTTAACTACGCAGTCATCAATTTTATCGAGGATGATATTGTTTTTCCTGGAAGAAGCCTTTGGCTGAACAACAGGTTTCGGCTGTTCAGATTCTTCGGCAGAATAGAGCCTATGATACTTTTCCTTGAGCCGGGGCATTATCTTGGAGAGGAGTATTCCGCCGTAACCGATGGAAGCATAGAAATCCTCAAGATTAGAGCAATTGTGACGCTTAAAGTCATCGGAGAGAAAAGCCGCAAGCTCTGAGTCGGGAACATGGATCCTGTAACGTCTGAACTCACGTTCGAGAGCAACCTTGCCGTACATGATATTCTCTTCACGGCGTTCTTTCTTGAACCATATGCGTATTTTATCTTTAGCCTTGCTGGTCTTAACGAAGTCCTTCCAGGCTCTGTTTGGTCCTTTTCCGGGATCCTTGCTTGTAATAATTTCGCAGATCTCACCTGTTTGGAGCTGATAATCAAGAGGAACCAGTTTACCGTTAGCCTTTGCTGCAACCGCCTGATGGCCGACATCTGTATGAACTTTATAAGCAAAATCTATAGGAGTCGAACCTATCGGCAGCGAATAGGACCTTCCTTTCGGAGAGAGAACAACAATATCTTCAGAAGCGACATCTTCTTTGATCAGGCGTACGATTTCCTCAACGTCGTCAGATGATTTTTGAGCCTCGAGAATCTGACGAACCCAGGCAAGACGTTTTTCCATCTGGTCATTTTTAAGAATTCCATCCTTATATTTCCAGTGAGCGGCAACGCCGTATTCAGCGTCCGCATGCATTTCCCATGTACGGATCTGTACTTCAAACGGTATACCCTCCCTGCCGAGAACTGTTGTATGAAGGGACTGATACGCATTCTGCTTCGGAGTAGAAATATAGTCCTTAATGCGATTCGGCAGCGGAATAAACATCTCATGGATGATTCCAAGAACGCAGAAGCATTCCTGAACCGTAGTAACAATAACTCTGACGGCATATTTATCATAAATCTCGTCAAAGCTCAGATGCTTTTTGTAGCATTTATTATAGATGCCATAAATAGACTTTACACGTCCTGATATCTGCGGAGGCTTCTCAAAATGCTCTTTTTCCAGACGATCAGCAATACGTTTTTGTATACTTTCAATAAATTGTTCACGCTGCTCCTTATTTCTGTCCATGAGAGCTTCGATTTCAGCATAGGCATAAGGCTCAAGGTAGTGAAAAGCGAGATCCTCGAGCTCATCCTTGAGAGATCTTATTCCAAGACGGCGGGCGATGGGAGCATACAATTCCAGCGTATCATACGATGTTTCCAATTGTTTAACGTAGGGTCTGCATTTCAGTGTACGCATATTGTGAAGTCTGTCGCAGAGCTTGATAATCATAACTCTTATGTCCTCTGACATAGCAAGAAGGATTTTTCTTATATCTTCAGCATTCTGCTCATCACGGTTAAAATTCGGAATTTTCTCCAGCTTTGTAACGCCGTCAACAAGCGAAGCGACACCCTGACCGAACCGTTTCTGAACCTCTTTCAGAGTAACAGGAGTATCCTCGACCACGTCATGCAGGAGGGCGGCACAGATAGTATCGGTATCCATTTCAAGCTCAAGCAGGAAATAAGCAACATTAAGCGGATGGATGATATAATCCTGACCTGAAGTGCGCTTCTGACCCTTATGAGCCTCAGCTGCGAATTCATACGCAGTAACTATTTTACTCGAGTCATAGGATTTATCGCTGGTTAAGATTTTCTGTAAGAGGGTGTCAATTGTAAAATTATCATCGTAATCCGGGATAGTATCAAGCATCTCCTGCGGTATTCCGGTATTAGTAACACCTTGTGCTGGAGCACTGAACTGATCAAATTCATTTTTACCTGTCATAACAAACCTCCTGTCACCGCATTGGCGGTTACCGCTTTACGGCAGCGGCAGCCGAATTTCAAAAATATATCAGCGTGTTCCGGTAGCTTTCCGGTTAAGTTCGGTTAAAATTGGTGCAGAGAGCAAATCGACCTTACTGCGAACGGGACATCGTGTGATTCGGTCATTTGAAGATGAATAAGCAATCAGACCGAGCTGTCTCATAGCTTCAAGAGAAACAAGATATTTGCCATAGTTAATGATGTCCTGCTTCATTTTGGAGAAAAGAGCGTCGGAGGAAATGCCTTCATCGGGGATTCTTTTATAGATAGCCGCAGTCTCGTCCCGAACCGGGAGAATTCTCCGGCAGTCAGCAGTCGGGATGTCTTCGCCTCGCAGAATTGCCTCAAAGAGCTTAGAATCGGCGCAGACAGCATTGATTTCCTCGGAATTTTTATTATAATCTTTGATAACTGCGCTTATATACTCATTGCCTTTAAACGAATAGACATCAAGAGTAACAATAAAATCGCAGGTTTCATTCTTGGCGATTTTCAGCTCGTCCGGTGAAACTCTGAAAAGAAAAGCGTTCATGTAAACTGTACCGTACTTTAGTCTCAGTTTACTGTGGAGTCCGTCTTTAATAGGAACCACATCCGTGACAAGAGCGTTTTTCAGATAGAAAAGCGGCTTCTCGTTCTGGCAGCCAAAAGGTTCAAGAAGCTTCAGACCGTTTATATTATGAAGCTGAAGCTCCATAGGAGAAACAGCTGCATCGGGTCTGATAATAAAATCGGGCATATTCCGGTGATATTTTAAAGCGAACTCCTGAATAAGCCGATTGAATTCATCAGCCATTCCGGATTTTATTGTAAATCCGCCGGCACCCGGATGTCCGCCGAATTTTTCAAGTGAATCAGAACAGTATTTCAGTGCTTCAAAAACGGAGAAATCACCGAATGAGCGTGCAGAACCGCGAATTTCCCCGCTGCTCTCTGAGGCGATGAAACAGGGCTTTCCGAACTGTTCGGTAATCTTGGAAGCAACGATACCGATAACTCCGTGATGCCAGTTCTTTCCGTAGAGGAAGATTACTCTTTCCCGAATCAGCATTGGATTCTCATCAATCATCGAATGAATTTCTTTTATGATTTCAGTTTCAGTATTTTTGCGTTCTGTATTGAGTCTGTTAAGCTCCTCAGCAAGATCGGCAGCCTTGTCAGGCTCTTCGCACAGAAAAAGTTCAGCAGCTGTTCTTGGCGAACCGAATCTGCCTGCCGCATTTATTCTCGGAGCAATTCCGAAGCCAATGGAATCAGAGTCAAGCTCTTTATCATTAAGACCGCAGACTTCCTTGAGCGCCTCCAGAGAGGGTCTGTCGGTATTTTCGATAAGATTCATTCCATAAGAGACAATAAATCTGTTTTCTCCTGTGAGACTGACTATATCAGCTATCGTAGCAATAGCTGCAAGATCCCCGAACTGCTCAAGAGCCATAGTATAGTCTCCGCCGTCAAGAGCAGCAATAAGCTTCAGAACGACCCCGGCACCGCAAAGATATTTGAACGGAGAGCAGCAGTCGTTTCTGTGAGGATCGACAACAGCCTCTGCATGAGGGAGAGCTTCGCCCGGCTGATGGTGATCTGTAACGACAAGCTTCATTCCACATTGATAGATCAGTTCTGACTCCTCGACAGCAGCAATACCATTATCAACGGTGACAATAAGCTGAACGCCGCTTTCGCACAGTGATTTTACTGCATCCTTATTGAGACCATAGCCCTCAGCTCGCTCAGGTATGTAATAAACAGCGTCCGCACCGATTTCAAGCAGGTATGAATACAGCATAACTGCCGCCATAATTCCATCGCAGTCATAGTCGCCGTAAACGCAGATTTTATCACCGTTTTCCACAGCTTCATTGATCGCATCGGCAGCAGCCTGCATATCCTTAATAAGAAACGGATCTGAGAGCTCCGATATTTCATAGGCATTCATAACAGCTTCGGGAGAAGAATATCCTCTTGAAGCGAGAACAGCAGCTGTAAGTGAAGATACTCCGCATTTCAGCATAAGATTCGAGATGATTTTTTTATCGGGGAAACTAAGCTCCCATTTTTTCATAAGAATACTCCTAACAAAATATGATAAACTCCTGACAGCAGGAGAAAAGTCTTACACATATTATAACATTTTCCTCACAATTTTTCAATACATCCCATAAAAAAACATATAAAAACAAAAAGCAGCAAAATAGTATACGCACTGAATTCTGTGCATATCCATTTTGCTGTTTAAAAAGTTATGTAAGCTTTTCGAGTCTGACCCGGAGCTTTTTAATAATTTTCTTTTCCAGTCTTGATATATATGACTGAGAAATTCCTATCTGTTCTGCAACCTCCTTCTGAGTTTTTTCCTTTCCGTCGATAAGACCGAATCTCATTTCCATTATTTCACGTTCACGCTGTCCGAGCTCTGCAACAGCGCTGCGGAGCATTTCACGTTCAGCCTCATTTTCTATTCCCTTATTTACAATATCATCGTCAGTTCCCAGAATATCCGAGAGCAGAAGCTCATTGCCGTCGTAGTCAATATTAAGGGGTTCGTCGATAGAAAGGTCGTTGCGGTACTGAGACGCCTTACGCAGGAACATGAGAATCTCATTCTCGATGCAGCGTGAGGCATACGTTGCAAGCTTGATTTTCTTGCCCGGACAAAATGTATTGACAGCTTTAATAAGACCTATAGTTCCGATCGAAACAAGATCCTCGACGCCAATTCCAGTGGATTCAAACTTTTTTGCGATATATACCACAAGACGCAGATTATGAACAATAAGCTTATCGCGGGCAGCGGGGTCGTCCTTCTCGAGACGGCGGAAAACTTCTTCTTCCTCCGAGCGTGAAAGCGGAGGCGGAAGAGTATCCGAGCCGTTGATATAGAAAACCTTACAGGCAAAAATATTTTTGATTTTTCTGATTAACTGTTTTAAAATACTCATAGTTTTCTCCGTTCGCAGAAGCTGCGCGCCTCGGTTAACGGCTGAGGCAAGCCGAAATTATTAGTTTAGTGGCAACACACCCTAATATTTCAGCAGTTTGGGATTAAAAATCGCCTCGGTACTGCCGGAACCGAATCCTATTAAAGCTTCAACAGATTTTTTCATACCGTTCTTCAAGTCAAATATTATGACCTCATCCGGTTTGAACACAGGTATTACGCCGCTGTCAGAAACGGTTGAACATGGAATCAATCTGAATCCTTTTGGGATCCTGCTGTTTTCCGAGTCGTAAGCTCTGCAATCTATGACATCGCTGATCCTATCCTTACCGCAAATGATCACAGGCTTTCCGCTGAAAAAATCGACAAGGGAATTTCCCGTATCTGCAAGTCCGCTTAATGAAATTATCTTATCCTTATATCGTATTATCACTTTATAGCATCCCGAGTTTTCAGGAATCCTGTCAAAAAAATATCTGAATATGCATACCGCCACATACAGCAATGCCGTAGTGCATACAAGAATGACAAGCGAAAAATCTATGTAGAAATAGGAATTATTGAAGTGCATGAAATCCGGTTTCAGCCATACATAAACGGCATATATTACTCCTGCAAATACAAAATTCACAGCTAAGAAAACAATGCTGTTAATTGCAAGCCGTGCGGCGCTCCTTATTCCGAAAGCGATCATGACGATAGTTACGGCAGCGGCGAGCTTCACTGCAAAATTTACGAGTGAATTCATATATGGTACAAGAATCAGCAGGGAATATATGCTTCCATAAGAGGAAGCAATTATGCAGCGGCTGAATTTTACGGGAGTATGCGTGATTTTTGAAGAAGTTCTTATCAGGAAAAAGTTCACATAGATATTCAGCACAATAAGTACATCAATATAAATTGTCTGCATAGCCACACTCCTGTCCAAGGACTGATTTCTGTTATTATTATAATGCAAAGCTTGTGTGAAATATGTCGATTCCGGACATAAATAAAAAAGCGGAAGAAAAGTCCCGCAAAGGACGATTTCTTCCGCAGAATAATTATAAAAGCGGTGCAAACATTTTCAGAATGCAGCCTGATATTTTTTTTATAAACGAACGATTCTTACAGTCCTCAAGAGTGATTTGCTGAGAAAGTTCAAGGGTTTCGTCGAAATCCTGCTTCATTTCCTTTATTACGGAACAGCCGTAAAGAACAGAAGCTGACTCAAAGTGCAGATAGAGACTTCGGTAATCCAGATTGATGGTTCCTATAACAGCAGTCTTTCCGTCGGCAATACAGCTTTTCGCATGAATAAATCCGGGCGTATACTCATATATCCTGACTCCTGTTTCGATCAGCTCGGGATAGGTGTTCCATGCAATATGATGCACATACCACTTGTCGGGAATATGCGGTGTAATAATTTTTACATCAACGCCCTTCTGAGCAGCCAGCTTCAGAGCGGTAAACACTTCATGATCCAGGATCAGATAGGGAGTTGTTATATATACATATTCCCGGGCATTATTTATCAGATCCATATAGACCATTTTTCCGACCTGCTCATTATCAAGCGGAGAATCTGAAAAAGGCTGTATGAAGCCGTCGGAGGGATGGTTATCGAAGGCTATTTCCGAGGGAATAAACTGTTCATAATCCGATTTAGTCTTTTCCTCAAACTCCCACAGCTGCAAGAACATAACCGTATAGTTCCAGACAGCCTCGCCTTTAACCATTATAGCTGTATCCTTCCAGTGTCCGAAACGCTCGATTCGGTTGATATACTCATCTGCAAGATTTGTTCCTCCGTTAAAAGCAGTGTTTCCGTCGATTACAATAGTTTTACGATGATCACGGTTATTCTGAACCGATGAAAGGAACGGTGTAAAAGGATTGAATATCTTGCATTTTACTCCGCCTGCTTTGAGCTTATCAAAAGCTCTTGACGACATATTCAGCATGCAGGTACCTACTCCGTCATACATCAGCCGGACATCGACGCCCTCTTTGGCTTTGCGTATCAGTATTTCAGAAATCGTATCGAACATATATCCCTCTGAGATTATGAAAAACTCCATAAAGATGAAACGTTTCGCACTGTTGAGTTCTCTTACCATAGCCTCAAATTGAAGTTCTCCCAGAGGAAAATATTCAACAGTCGTGTGGCTGTAAACCGGATACGGACCGTATTTGATAATATAATTTGCCAGATTAGCGTCAGTTTTGGATCTGTTTTCCAGTTCCGCAAGGACGTCGTTATTCTGTATCATATAATCAGTAGCGTGTTTATGATAAATACGGCTTATATGCTTAGGAATATGCTGCGACCATTTAATGAATATATATGTCAGTCCGCCGAACAGCGGAAAAACGCTTATAGCAATTATCCATGACAGCTTGTACGACGGATTATCAGCTTTATTGTTGATGTAAATAACAAGAACAATATCCAGAATAATAAGAAAAAAGTAAACGAAATAGAATTTTTCGCGCAGCGTGTTTACTGACAGCACAAAAAAAGCGATCTGGGTCAGAAGAAGCAGTATAAAAATAAAGTTACGGCTAAAAATTTTGCCGAAGAATTTCTTTAATTTCAAAAAATCACCTCTGAAAACTGGAAAAATATATGAAAATATGATATAATACATTATAGCACATAAATATCCGGAAAGGAAGAGAGAAATGAAAAAAATATTACCGTATGAGCGCAAGGTATATTATTATGAAACCGATAAAATGGGGATCATGCATCACTCGAATTATATACGGCTTCTTGAAGAATCAAGAATATCGTTCCTGGAGCAGGTTGGTCTCCCTTTTAATAAAATCGAGGAGCAGGGGATAATGGTTCCGGTTCTGCTTGCTCAGTGTCAGTACTTCAAGCCGCTTGTGTTTGACGAACCTTTTGCAGTCTATCCGCTCATAACTCATTTCAACGGAGTAAAATTCGAGCTTTTTTACCGCATAATCAGCAGAAGAACAGGAAATGTATGTGCAGAGGGAATTACCTCTCACTGCTTCACCGACAACAATCTCAAGCCCATACGAACAAAAACGAATTATCCTGAAATTTACAAGGTATTCCATGATTATACCGGCTATGCGATAACCGAAACGGAGGAATAAGCAATGCGTATGAAGTGCAGTGAATGCGGAGCTAAAATACGCAAAGACGAAAGCACATGTCCCGAATGCGGTTATGAGCATTACAGAGAAATATTCTCGGATATAGCAAGCGAGCTCGACAAGGAGCTTAGTGCAGTTACCGAAGCTGAGCTTTTAAGTGTTGCAAAAGAATCAAAGGGGATGCACCAAAAGCTGACCTTGGAAGAATTTGAAACAGAATATCTGAGAAACAACAATATCAGAAAACCGCTTAATACCGTAAGCAATATTCTCAAAACAGCTATATACGAATCAAATCTGAAAAAAGCGTATAAGGATTACCTTGAAAGAATTGGTTATGGAATATAGAGGCGTCACGCTGCGAAATAAAAAACTGAAAACAGGCTGCTTGCGTTATCATAGCAGCCTGTTTAATTTCTATTCAAGATACGGCTTCAGATATTTGCCCGTATAGGATTGAGGACACTGCACAACTTCCTCGGGAGTTCCCTGAGCAACAACAGTACCTCCGCCGTCACCGCCCTCGGGACCCAAATCAATAATATGGTCGGCAACCTTGATCACATTGAGATTATGCTCAATAACAAGAACAGTATTACCGCTGTCGGTGAGTCTGTGAAGCACGTCGATAAGCTTATGCACATCGGCAGTATGCAGACCCGTTGTAGGCTCGTCAAGAATATAGATAGTCTTTCCTGTAGCTCTTTTTGAAAGCTCGGTAGAGAGCTTTACTCGCTGAGCCTCACCGCCGGAAAGCGTGGTTGCAGGCTGACCGATTTTGATATATCCCAGACCAACTTCCTGAAGTGTTTTAAGCTTGCGTGCAATTTTGGGAATATGTTCAAAGAACTCCACACCCTCATCAACGGTCATCTCCAGGACATCGTAAATAGATTTTCCCTTATAATGAACCTCAAGAGTTTCACGGTTATAGCGTTTTCCCTTGCACACCTCGCAGGGAACATAAATATCAGGAAGAAAATGCATCTCGATTTTAATAATGCCGTCACCCTCACAGGCTTCACAGCGTCCGCCCTTGACATTGAACGAGAAGCGGCTGCTGGTGTAGCCCCGTGCTTTAGCGTCGGCGGTCTTTGTGAAAAGCTCCCGTATATCGGTAAAAACGCCCGTATAGGTAGCCGGATTCGAGCGTGGAGTTCTGCCGATAGGGGACTGGTCGATATTTATAACCTTGTCAAGATTCTCAATTCCGTCCATACTGCTGAACTTTCCGCATTTAATTCGTGCACGGTTGAGCTTTGCGGCAAGATGCTTGTACACGATTTCATTTACCAGCGAGGATTTTCCCGAACCCGAAACTCCTGTAACGCATACCAGCTTTCCGAGCGGAATCTGTACATCAATATCCTTGAGATTGTGTTCGCATGCGCCCTTGACAGTGAGAAACATTCCGTTTCCCTCACGCCGCTTTTGGGGAACCTCAATTTTTTTCTTTCCGCTGAGATATTGTCCGGTGACAGAAGCCTTGCATTTGAGAAGCTTGTCAACAGTACCTGCATAAACGATATTTCCGCCGTTTACACCCGCTCCGGGACCGATATCGACAATATAGTCAGCCGCAAGCATGGTATCGTCATCATGTTCAACAACAATGAGCGTATTTCCAAGGTCACGGAGACGTTTCAGAGTAGCAATCAGCTTGTCATTGTCACGCTGATGAAGCCCTATACTAGGCTCATCGAGAATATAGAGAACTCCCATAAGAGAAGAACCAATCTGAGTAGCAAGACGTATACGCTGGCTTTCTCCGCCCGATAGAGTTCCGGAGGAACGTGCAAGACTGAGATATTCAAGACCAACGCTTTTCAGGAATCCGAGACGTTCCTTAATTTCCTTGATTATGCGCTCGCCGACGAATGTATCATGCTCGGAAAGAGTGAGTGCATTGAAGAATTCCAGACAATCACGCACGGAAAGCGCAGTAAGGTCACTGATATTAATATTTCCTACAGTAACTGCAAGAGTTTCCTCCTTCAAACGTTTTCCGTGACACTCAGGACAATCAACCTCGCTCATATAGGCTTCGATATCGCTTTTGGAGTATTCACTTGTAGTCTCACGGTAACGGCGTTCCAGATTATTGATTACGCCCTCAAAAGGAGCAGTGTATTTTCCTCCGCCGAGAGATTTCGGACGCTGTAAGGTAAGCATTTTGTCTCCCGTACCATAAAGGAAAATATTGAGCATATCCTTGCTGAGCTTTTTCACAGGAACATCAAGTGGAATACCGTACTCCTTTGAAATCGCCTTATAGTACATCATCGCAATGGAGCTTTCATCGAGAGTATTCCAGCCCGAAGCCTTTATTGCACCCTCAAGAATAGTAAGATCTTTATTCGGAACAACAAGCTCGGGATCTATATGCCTGAAAACTCCGAGTCCCGTACATTTCGGACAAGCTCCCATAGGATTATTGAATGAGAACATTACAGGTTCAAGCTCCTGAATGCTTATGTTATGCTCAGGACAGGCATAATTCTGTGAAAAGAGGATTTCCTCACCGCCGATAACATCTACCGTAGCAAGTCCCGAGGTAAGGGAAAAGACAGTTTCCAGACTGTCAGTAATACGCGATTCGATACCCTCTTTAATAACAAGACGGTCAACTATGATTTCAATATTATGCTTTTTGTTCTTTTCGAGCTTTATCTCCTCGGAAAGCTCATACATTATACCATCAATACGCACACGCACGAATCCGCTTTTGCGTGCATGTTCAAGCTCCTTGACGTACTGACCCTTTCTTCCTCTTACAATCGGTGCAAGAAGCTGAATTCTCGTACCCTCCGGTAATGCCATAATGGTATCAACCATCTGGTCAATGGTCTGCTGGGAGATCTCACGTCCGCACACCGGGCAGTGAGGAACTCCGATTCGGGCATAAAGGAGTCTGAGATAATCATAAATCTCCGTAACAGTTCCCACAGTTGAACGGGGATTCTTCGATGTAGTTTTCTGGTCGATGGAAATAGCAGGGGAGAGTCCCTCAATGCTGTCAACATCAGGCTTTTCCATTTGTCCAAGGAACATTCTTGCATAGGAAGAAAGACTCTCGACATAGCGGCGCTGACCGTCCGCATATATAGTATCGAATGCAAGCGAGGATTTTCCCGAGCCTGAAAGTCCCGTCATAACAATAAGCTTGTCACGAGGAAGCTCTAAGTCTACATTTTTGAGGTTGTGTTCTCTTGCGCCTTTAATAATTATTTTATCTCTCATACTATAATTCTCCTATTTCTTCTCGCCTTTAAGCTCACGAATCTTATCACGAAGATAAGCCGCATGTTCAAATTCAAGCAGCTTTGCGGCATTTTTCATTTCCTCGGTAAGCTTTGCAATAAGCTGCTCCTTTTCCTTGGCGGAGAGCTTTTTCTGCTTTGATTTTTTCTCGACTTTTTCCTTTGAAGTGATTTCAAGAACATCACGGATTCCCTTAATAATAGTTTTCGGAACAATTCCATGCTCCTCGTTGTAAGCCAGCTGAAGCGAGCGTCTACGCTCGGTTTCAGTGATTGCACGCTCCATAGAGCCCGTTACGAAATCGGCATACATAATAACCTTACCCTCACTGTTTCGTGCAGCGCGTCCGATTGTCTGAATAAGCGAGGTCTCGCTTCTGAGGAAGCCCTCCTTATCTGCGTCGAGAATAGCAATAAGAGATACCTCCGGAATATCCAGACCCTCCCTCAGGAGGTTAATGCCGACCAGAACATCGAATTCACCGTTTCTCAGATCTTTGATAAGCTCCATTCTTTCAATGGTATCAATATCATGATGCAGATAGCGCACTTTTACTCCGAGATTATCGTAATAATTCGTCAGATCCTCAGCCATTTTCTTTGTGAGAGTAGTAACTAGAACACGTTCATTCTTCTCAACACGGATATTTATTTCTGAGAGCAGATCGTCGATCTGCCCCTGAGTCGGCTTGACGATTATCTCGGGATCCACAAGACCTGTAGGACGAATCAGCTGTTCGATGACAGTATCTGTCTTTTCACGCTCTATCTGACCGGGAGTAGCGCTGACATATATTGCCTGATTTATGTGATTGCAGAACTCATCAAAATTGAGAGGTCTGTTGTCGTAGGCACTTGGCAGCCGGAATCCATATTCAATTAGAGTAGTCTTTCGTGCACGGTCGCCGGCATACATTGCACGAACCTGAGGAAGAGTAACATGGCTCTCATCGACTATCAGCAGGAAATCATCAGGGAAATGGTCAAGCAGCGTCTCGGGAGTACTGCCGGCAGGACGTCTTGCGAGAACTCGTGAATAGTTTTCGACTCCGCTGCAATATCCGACCTCACGGAGCATTTCCATATCATAATGAGTACGCTGGGAAATACGCTGAGCTTCAATAAGCTTATTATTTTCGGTAAAATAATCCACACGCTCAGCAAGCTCAGCGTCGATATCCCTGAGAGCTTCCTCAATTTTATCGTCTCCTACAACATAATGCGATGCTGGAAATATTGCCGCATGGGAAAGAGTTCCCTTAACCTCGCCTGTAACCACATTTATCTCGCATATACGGTCAATTTCGTCGCCGAAATACTCAACACGGACAGCTGTATCGCTCGAACGTGCGGGGAAAATCTCGACAACATCGCCCCGGACTCTGAATTTATTACGATCAAAGTTGATATCATTGCGCTCATAGCGGATCTTAACCAGTTCTTCGATAAGCTGTTCACGAGGCTTCTCCGTTCCCTGACGGATAGAAACTACCATTGAACGGTACTCATCGGGACTTCCAAGGGAATAGATGCATGAAACACTGGCAACGATTATAACGTCACGACGCTCAGCGAGAGCAGTAGTTGCCGAATGTCTGAGCTTATCAATTTCATTATTAATAGAGGAATCCTTTTCGATGTAGCTGTCAGTGCTTGGGATATATGCCTCCGGCTGATAGTAGTCGTAGTAGGAAACGAAGTATTCCACGGCATTTTCGGGGAAGAATTCCTTGAACTCCGAACAAAGCTGAGCAGCAAGAATTTTATTATGTGCAAGAACGAGCGTAGGCTTATTGACGCGCTCAATGACGTTAGCCATAGTAAACGTTTTGCCCGAACCTGTGACGCCGAGAAGAATCTGTTCCTTCTTACCGGAATTCAGCCCGTCAACGAGTTTTTCTATTGCCTGAGGCTGGTCTCCCGAAGGGGAATATTGAGAAAACAGCTTGAATCTATCCATAATAAGCTCCTTTCGGAAATAACGTTATCAATATTATAACACAAAATCTTTTCAAAATAAAGACTTCTGGGAGCTGTAGAACAAATTTTCTTCTTTTAATTTAATAAAAACGCTGCAAAACAATCGTTATGCAGCGGAGTAATATTTTGGTCTGCCGCAATATTTGAAAAAAGCGGCAGTAATAAAGTTTGCTGCAGCTCTTGCCGCAGGTCTTTGTATGCACTAATAATATCTTTTATTTGTGAGAATTGCATGATGAAACAAGGAAAAAATTATGCAAATTCACAGAGTTTGACAGTAGGTACATAATATGCTAAAATAGAGAGAACAATTTATCTGGAGCGTACTATGAAAAAGAATCCGTTTGAATACTCGTGTGATAATAAAAGATATCATACTCTTAATTATTGTAATAAAATAAAATACGGAACTAAAATACATAAAGCTGTACTTGACTGCAATTTCACCTGCCCTAATATTGATGGTACAAAAGGTTACGGCGGATGTATCTTCTGCGATTCGGGAAGCGGATATTTTACAAGCGGAGAACTTGATATCCGCAGTCAGCTTGAAAGTGAAATCAGGCGCATTTCACTGAAAAACGGAGAGAATCCAAAGGTGACCGCATATTTTCAGGCAAATACAAATACATACGCCCCTGCGGAATATCTGAGAACTCTTTACGAAACCGTACTTGAAAATAAAAATGTTCATGGAATTTCAATCGGAACCCGTGCAGACTGCCTTTCCGACGATGTATTGAAGCTTCTCTGTGAGCTTGACAAAAAAACAAATCTTACAGTAGAACTCGGACTTCAAAGCGTACATGAGTCAACCATAAATTATATCAACCGCTGCTGTACTCATGAAGAATTCCTGATTGGATACGATAAGCTGAAAAAAGCCGGCATCCGCACTTGCCTTCACATCATAAACGGACTTCCCGGAGAGACCAAGGAAATGATGCTGGAAACAGCAGCCCAGATCGCTGACATGAGACCTGACGCCGTAAAAATTCAGATGCTTCATGTTATAACAGGAACACGTCTTGCACAAATATATGAAGCTTCTCCGTTCCATCTTCTGAGCAGAGAGGAGTACATTGAAGTAACCGTGAGACAGCTTGAACTTCTTCCGCCGGAAATCGTTGTCGAGCGAATTACCGGAGACGGGGATAAATCAAAGCTGATTGCGCCTTTGTGGAGTGCCGACAAAATTTCCGTTCTTGGCGGAATAGATAAATTTCAGGCACTACATGATACATGGCAGGGGAAAAAGGCAGGAAAACAATAATACGAATAAAAAATGTCAAAAAACGCATGAAAATCTATTGACTTTTTGTGCAGGATACGGTAAAATTGAAGGAGCAGCCGAGAGGAGCTGATGCATTTGAAAAATAATATTGTTCTCATCGGTATGCCCGGTGTGGGAAAAAGTACGGTGGGAGTAATTCTTGCCAAAATTCTTGGATATAAATTCATTGATACGGATATTGTGATCCAGAATGCAGAAAATAAGCTTCTGAAGGAAATTATCCACCAGGAGGGTGTCGATGGCTTCATCAATGCTGAAAACCGTTCTGTCAGCCGTCTCAATGCGGAGAACAGCGTTATAGCTACAGGCGGAAGCGTTGTCTACGGAGAGGCAGCTATGAAGCATCTTTCTGAGAATGGTATAATTATCTATCTTAAACTGGACTATAACAGGCTGCGCCGCAGACTGGGCAATATCAAAAATAGAGGCGTTGTTATTCGTCCCGGACAGACTCTCTCAGAGCTTTATAATGAAAGAGTTCCGCTCTATGAGAAGTATGCAGATATTATTATAGATGAAAACGGCTGCAACATAGAAAAAACTGTTAACAATATACTCGCCGAATTGGATAATCATATAGTTAAAAATGCACAATAAACATATGGTGAAACGTGCTAAAATGCACAATTTTGTATTTTTTCACAAAATGTTCTTTGACAAAATCCTTTTTTATGGTATAATATGTAATGAGGATTTGTAATATGCATCCAGACAGTTTATAATCGCACTCACATCACTATACTTATTTTGAGATACTGAATGTGCGGCTTACAGCCGGACAAGACGATATATGCTGACTTTAGCTTCATATTTACGAAAATAAATAATCGCTGCTATGCGGTGGAAAGGAAATACTAATGACTATTGCAATTATTGCACACGACGCCAAGAAGGAGCTTATGGTTCAGTTCTGCAGCGCTTACTGCGGAATTCTTTCAAAGCATTCAATTATTGCAACCAGCACTACGGGAAAGCAGGTTAGTGAAGCAACAGGTCTGCCGATTAAGAGATACCTCAGCGGACGCGGCGGCGCAGAACAGATTCTCGCCCTTCTGTCATGCAATGAGGTTGATGTTCTCCTGTTTTTCAGGGATCCGCTTCACCCCAAGACCTCTGATATTCATGACATGGATCTCCTCAGACTCTGCGATGTTCATAATGTTCCGGTAGCAACAAATATCGCAACAGCAGAGGCTCTCATTCTCGCTCTTGAAAGAGGCGATCTCGACTGGCGTGTAATCGGGAACCCAAGCATCTGATTCCTAATTGTCCCTTTTAAGGGACAATTTTATGTTTAATATACATTGGAAAGGCTGAAAATTATGGCAATTAATATAAAACGCCCAAACGGTACCGAGGATGTACTCCCGAAGGATGTACACAAATGGTATACAGTAGAAAAAATCGCCAGAGATACGGCTGAAAGCTTCGGATTCAATGAAATCAGAATCCCGACTTTCGAGAATACTGACCTCTTTTTACGCTCTGTAGGCGAAACTACAGACGTTGTACAAAAGGAAATGTATACCGTTATGGCTAAGGAAACAAAATTCACTCTCAGACCCGAGGGAACTGCCGGTACTATCCGTGCAATGCTCCAGAACGGTCTGCTGAACGAGGCTATGCCTCAGAGAGTTTTCTATATTCTGTCATGCTTCCGTCATGAACGTCCTCAGGCAGGCAGACTGCGTGAATTCCATCAGTTCGGACTTGAGATGGCAGGAAGTGCGTCTCCTTGTGCTGACGCCGAGGTTATTTTACTTGCCAAAACTATTCTCGACCGCCTTGGACTCAAAAATATCGAGCTGTATATTAATTCAATCGGCTGTCCCGAGTGCAGGGCAAAATATCACGAGGCTCTCCGTGCTTACTTTGAACAGAGCAAGGATGAGCTGTGTGAGACCTGCCAGTCAAGACTTGTTAAGAATCCTATGAGAATTCTTGACTGCAAGAGTCCTGTCTGCGGCAAAATTGCTGAGTCTGCGCCGCTTATCCTCGACTATCTCTGCGAGGAGTGCAGCGAGCATTTTGAAAAGCTCAAGGGATACCTCACAAATTTCGGAATCGACTATAAGATCAATCCGAAAATCGTCCGTGGTCTCGACTACTATACAAAAACAGTTTTTGAGTTCGTGACAACAGAGATCGGCGCTCAGGGAACTGTATGCGGCGGCGGACGCTATGACGGTCTGATCGAACAGCTCGGAGGTCAGCACGTTCCTGCTCTTGGCTTTGCAATGGGAATCGAAAGACTCCTGATTACTATGGAAAAGCAGAACGCTGAATTCATGACACCAAAAACCTGTGATATCTATTTTGCTCCCATGGGCGAGGCAGCTCTCTCAAAGGCTATGCTTCTCGCTAAAGAGCTGCGTGATTACGGATATCGTGCAGAGTATGACATGATCGGCAGGGGAATCAAGGCTCAGATGAAGTATGCAAACAAGATTGAAGCTTCATTCACCATGGTTCTCGGCGATAATGAGCTTTCCGAAGGTCTTGCTAAGCTCAAGGAAATGGAAACAGGCGAGGAATTTGAAATTAAGCTTGACGATAAATTCGTTGATAATTTTGACTCGATTTATATTGATAAAATGCTGAACAGTCTTGATGATGCAGCTGACGCTCTGATGACTGAACCGCATGGTAAGGAGAATTAGTAAAATGGCTGATAACATGAAAGGTTTAAAACGAACCCATTATTGCGGCAACGTCACCGAAGCTGGTCAGGAAGTAGTTGTAGGCGGTTTCGTTGAAAAGATCCGTGATAAGGGAAGTCTGATTTTTATCGTTCTCAGAGACAGAACAGGCGTTGTTCAGCTCACTTTCGATGATACAACTGACCGTGAGGTTTTTGAAAAGGCTTCTTCCTGCAAGAGCGAGTATGTTCTTATGGCTAAAGGCATGGTTCAGCAGCGTGAAAGCGTTAATGACAAGCTCAAAACAGGACAGGTGGAAATCGCTGTTTCCGACCTGAGAATTCTTTCAAAGGCACAGACGCCTCCGTTTGAAATCACTAACGAGACAAAGGTTAATGAGGAGCTCAGACTGAAATACCGCTACCTCGACCTCAGACGTGCTCCGCTTCAGCAGAACATCATCATGCGCCATGAGATCGCAAGAGTTACAAGAGAGTATTTCTACGAGAATGATTTCCTTGAAATAGAAACTCCTATGATGATGAAGTCTACTCCCGAAGGAGCAAGAGACTATCTTATTCCCTCAAGAGTTCATAAGGGCAAGTTCTACGCTCTTCCGCAGTCACCTCAGATTTATAAGCAGCTGCTTATGATTTCGGGCTATGACCGCTACATCCAGCTTGCAAGATGCTTCCGTGACGAGGATCTGCGTGCCGACAGACAGCCTGAATTCACTCAGATCGACCTTGAAATGTCATTCGTTGACGCTGAGGATATTCAGGAGTGCGTTGAAGGCTTTATCCAGAGAGTTTTCAAGGAGGTTCTCAATGTTGATATCCCTGTGCCGCTCCCGAAGCTCACTTTTGCTGACGCTATGAACCGCTACGGCTCGGACAAGCCTGATACCCGCTTCGGATTCGAGATACAGGATATTTCCGAAACTGTAAAGGATATCGACTTCGTTGTATTCAGAAACGCTCTTGATGAGGGAGGTTCTGTCCGTGCTATCAATATCACGGACGGTGCTGCAACATATACAAGAAAAGAAATCGACAAGCTTATCGAACACGCTAAGGGAATCGGAGCTAAGGGTCTTGCTTACATCCGCTGGGCTGACGAAGCAAACTGCTCGTTCAAGAAATTCCTCGGCGATGGCGATCTGGAGAAAATCTGTGACGCAGTTGACGCTAAGCAGGGAGATCTCGTGCTTATCTGTGCTGATAAAACTAAAACTGTTCTCTCGGTTCTCGGAGCACTCAGACTTATTGCAGCTAAAAAGCTCGGCGTTATTCCTGAGGACAAGTATAACTTCCTCTGGATTACAGAAATGCCGTTCTTTGAGTATGATGAAGAGAGCAATACCTGGGTTGCAGCTCATCATCCGTTTACAATGCCCATGGAAGAGTGCATTGAGTATCTTGATTCTGATCCCGGAAAGGTTCGTGCTAAGGCTTGGGATCTTGTTCTCAATGGTACAGAGCTTTCAAGCGGTTCCATGAGAATTACTGATTTTGAGCTTCAGCAGAAAATGTTCGAGGCTCTTGGAATGACTGACGAAGAGATTCAGGCAAAATTCGGCTTCCTTGTTGATGCTTACCGTTATGCAGCTCCGCCTCATGGAGGTATGGGAATCGGTCTTGACAGACTCGCAATGGTTATGTGCAAGGCTGACAGCCTTCGTGATGTTACTGCATTTCCGAAGGTTCAGAATGCAAGCGAGCTTATGTCGGAGTGCCCGTCAGTTGTTGAGAAGGAAAATCTCGACGTTCTTGGAATTAAACTTGATGTTGATTCAGAATAATCGCAGCTGAATGCTGTTACTTTCAGAAGAGACGATTCGCAAGGGAAGTAGCAAAAGTAGTTAAAAATCGGTTTTAGTGTAAACTTTAATTATATATATGCGTATAAGGCTAAACTCTTGGGAAAATCGGAAGAATAACTACTTTTATTACTTGAGGAGAAATACGGTATGTTTGATTTATTTGTGATTTTGGGAGCAATAATGTTTTGTGTTGCTCCTCTCCTACTCATTATTTCCACCATTCTTACAATCCGTAAAAAGAAGCCTAAAAAATGGTGGATCGCTTTTGTAGCCTCCTTTCTGCTCTTCTTGTTTTTTGAAATAGCAGCAGCTATATTTGCGTGTGAGCATGATTATAAATTAGTTGAAGAATTCCCGGCTACTTGCACTAAGGAAGGTTATTTAAAATATCACTGTAATGTGTGTAATCGAGATAAGACTGAGTATGTTGATGAATTAGGACACGATATGAGAATTGTAAATCGCGTCGAACCTACTCAAAACCTTGTTGGTGAAATTATCAGACGTTGTGAGCGATGTGATTATGAAGAAGTCGAAACGGTAGCAAAACTGCCAAAAGAGACTGAAACTTCTTCCACAGAAATTAAAAATGAAGACGAGATTTCAACCAAGGAAATAAAATCCGAAGTTGAAGCTTCTAAATCAGCTGAGGCTAAAACGGAAGAACCTATTTTAACCATTGCGTTCGATGAAATTTATTATGATTACAAAGAAAACGAGCTTCGAGCAGAAGATTCTTATAAGAATAATCGTTATAGGATTACAGCAAAAGTCAATGAGATATCAACAAGCGGACTTTTCAACATGACTGGCGGTGCGATTTTAACAATGGAGGTTAGAATTGATTCCACAATCGTATTCTTTTATGCTGAATTTGAAAAAGAACAGGAAGATGCTCTAAAGACAATCAGTGTTGGTGACACAATTACTTTTGAGGGAAAATGTTTAAATGTTGGCTCATGGGTGGAATGTGAACTGATAATTGAATAATATAATAGACATATGGCGCATGATTGCAAGAGCTATATAGTTCAATCAGTCATGCGTTTTTATTTTGGGTTATGTGAATAGTGTTGCATTTTTCTCAAAGTTTTGGTATAATATCTTTAACAACATTTTTTGAAAGGATACATTTTATGCTGTATATAGGATGCCATCTTGCTTCGTCCAAAGGCTATAAAGCCATGGGAACTCAGGCTGTGGATATAAACGCAAATACGTTCGCTTTCTTCACCAGAAATCCCAGGGGAGGAAATGCTAAATCCCTGAATATGAAGGACATTGAAGCTTTCCTCGAGATCAGCCGCGAGCATTCCTTCGGAAAGCTTGTGGCTCACGCACCGTATACTATGAACGCCTGTGCTGCCGACGAGAATATCAGACGCTTTGCCCGTGAAACTATGGCAGATGATATTCAGCGTCTTGAGGCTACTCCTGGAAATTATTACAATTTTCATCCAGGTTCTCATGTAAAGCAGGGTGCTGACGTAGGTATCGAGCTTATTGCCGATCAGCTTAACACTGTTCTCAGAGCTGACCAGACGACCACCGTTCTCCTTGAAACCATGGCGGGAAAAGGTTCCGAAATGGGACGGAGCTTTGAGGAGCTTCGTGAAATTATCAATCGTACAGAGCATTCCGAGAAGCTCGGTGTATGCCTTGATACTTGTCACGTCTGGGATGCAGGATACGATGTTGTGAATAATTTTGACGGCGTCATGGAGGAGTTCGACAGAATTATAGGTCTTGAGCGGCTCAAAGCCGTTCACCTCAACGACAGTCTCAATCCGCTCGGTGCTCACAAAGACAGACACGCCAAAATCGGAGAGGGATTCATCGGTGCTGACGCTATTATCAGAATTATAAACAGCAGATATCTGAAAGGACTTCCGTTTATACTTGAAACTCCGAATGATATTGACGGATATGCAAAGGAAATAGAGTTCCTGAGAAAGAATTATAGTGAATAACGAAAATGAGAGCCTTTTTGAGGCTCTCATTTATTTATAGCATTGAGTTTCTCAGCTTCGGGAAATCCGTTTTTACCGAAAAGCAGCAGCGTCTGTTCGTAGTCATTTCTGTCGATCAGAGTGCTCAGACCTTCATCCAGCTGTTCCGGAGAAACAATAGCAATCTCGCTGTAATGCTGTATAAGGAACGGAATAAAACAGTTGGCATAGTCATCCTTGATTACCAGAAGCTTTCTGTCATTGTTGACTGATGTTTTAAGCTTAATCAGCGGAGCGTCCTCTCCCAGATAAAGCCTGT
Source organism: Ruminococcus sp. (assembly GCA_017463375.1). Classification (GTDB taxonomy): domain Bacteria; phylum Bacillota; class Clostridia; order Oscillospirales; family Ruminococcaceae; genus Ruminococcus. The sequence goes on from JAFTPG010000036.1 coordinate 36,361, forward strand.
ACATGTCATTGGAATCAATATACGATCTGTCATAAAGACTCTTTTCAAAAGAGCTGCCGTCATTATTATAACCTGTGCAGCTTACGACCTGCGCTCCGTCAGCATAGGTATAGATATCAAGCATATCAGCTTTATTTTTCGAGTATTGGCTTTTGTTATAAAGATTTCCCCGAAACTCTCCTGAGACATGCTCGATCGTGTACTTATCGTAGGCAGTCGGAATAAATCCAAGCTTCTGTATTACGGTTCTGTACACGCAGTATGCGCCGTAGCTTGTCCATCTTGAATCACTGCGGTAATATATATAATTGTCGTTGAGCATTTTCAGGATATTGTAAGCGTCGATTTTTCTGATATCGCTGTCAAGATATGAATACAGACTGTCTATCTGTTCTTTTTCTGTGTAAGTTTGCAGATACTCTGGGAGCTTGTCACTGTATACTCCTGATGAAGAGGGGATTGCCGCAATGTAGACTGTACCGTCATAGGCTTCTGAAAATTCATTGAAGATCTCAGCGATCTCCTCCTCGGATTCAATCTCATTTTTCTCGGTATCAAGAAGCATATCATCGCTTATATAAACCTCGTTTACGATGCTTTCACCGATATCAGCTTCAATAGCTCCCTTGGCTGAAATCCAGTAGCTTCTTCCTGCAAAGTGATCGGTGAAGTACATACCAAGCTCTTTGAAATAGCTGCCGTCAGCAAGCGACTGAAATGAGAGCTCAGGCATTTCGGCAAGAGCACGATTTTCCTGGAATGACTTTACTCCCTTTTCACGGAAAATCGTGGCAGTCAGAAAGATAAGCGTCAGTGACAATACAAATACTGATATAGCTGCTGAGCCTGATTTTTTTTTCATTTCGCCACCCCCTGCAATACCGGAAGCATCATTTCCGAGACTCCTGTGTATGACATTTCGATCGTGCATATCGCAAGAAGTCCGGTCAGAATTACCGGAGCCGCAAAAGCTCGTATTCTTCTGAGCCATTTATAGCTGAACCTCTCAGAAAGCTCCTTATATAAGCTTGATGATGCAATAACGCATGCAAGTATTATCAGAATATATTCTTTAAGCAGATATAGTGACACTTTATCTGCAAGTCCGCTGTTAGCGCCGATTATTGCAGTAAAATAACGCAGTGAATACGATAAACTTTCTCCGAAAAAGAATACCGAGCAGATTCCCAATACCAGCATTGTATATATTCTTGCAGTTGGCTTTATCATTTTGTGTATAGGAAACAGCTTCTCGCATACTGCAATAATTCCGGTCAGCAGACCCCATATCAGCATATTGACGCTGATATCATACCACAGCCCGATAAATCCCCATATTATAATGAAAACGAGGTATTGAACGAATCTGTTATCTGTTTTCCAGGATACGGGTCTGAGTATATGTTTCCTGAACCAGTTTACAACGGATATATGCCATCTTGAGCAAAAATCCCTGATACCATTGCTCTGTATCGGATATCTGAAGCTCTGAGGCATATGGATTCCGAAGCACTGTGACAATCCTGCACCCATGTCGGATAATCCTGAAAGTGTGAAGTAAAGGCAGAATCCGTGAGAAATGATGCCCAGAACTGCTGAAAGAGATGAAAGCTCCTGAACCTGAATACTCTTCACCGCAGAGTATAGAAGATAAATATTATCAGCCAGAATTATCTTTTTTGCCAGTCCTTTTATGAAAAGAGCAAGACCGCTTCCGATTTCAGAGAGCTTTGTTTCACTTCGGTGATCCAGCATTCTCCTGAAAGCGGAATATCCGATAACAGGTCCCATCGGGAGCTTAGGAAAGAACATCATATACAGTGCAAAATCTGCAAGACTGTGCTCTGCTCTGAGACTTCCTCTCGCAATATCAATAAGATATCCTGCTACTGTCAATGCAGAAAACGATATTCCAACCGGCTCAATAAGACTTAGCAACTCTGGTTTTCCGATAAAACCGGATAATATATCTTCTCTGAAATATATCAGGACAAATATATCGAAAGCAATAGCGAGTGCGGTAAATGCAGCGGAAACAGCCTTCCTTTTTCGGAGTACTCTGATGATTCTTCCCAGAATATAGTTAAGTAATGTGTACAGCGACATGAATACAAGGAATCCTAACCCCGACATTGCACAGAACACGACGCTAAGAGCAAGAAGGGTGTATTTCCGCAGTTTTTCGGGCGTAATGAGATAGATTATCAGCGATACCGGCAGAAATGCATAGATAAAAAGCAGACTGCTAAATATCATTATTTTCCTCCTTGATTTCAGCTGTAAGCCGGGCAAGACCTGCTGAATCGGTCATAGTGTTAAGAACCTCTATAAGAGCCGTCACCGACATCAGCTTCGGGAGTCCGAGTCGCTTTTGAAGCCTTTGGCGAAGCTCACTGCTGTTTTTACCTCCGCTGAGTCCAAGCTCGTACATCGTGTAATTGCTGATATCACGCTTGAACACAGCGTCGGACGAAGTTATTCCCGACTTCTCAAACGCTTCAAGAATCAGTTTTTTGCTGATTCCCTCAACTCCGAGTTTACCCTCTGCTGAGGGCTTTTCCTTGCGTTTTTCCTTACCGAAAATATCGGGAATAAATACATTTGTAATCTTTCCGCCGTTTACAGCCCCCTTGATATAGCCTCGTATCCTGCGGCCTGCGCTGTCGGAATCGGTCAGAATAATGATTCCAGTTTTTTTGGCATAGTATCGTATAAGCTCCAGCTTTTCGGTATCCTTGAAAATACCGTAGCCATTTGTTGTTATTATCACGGCATCCACTATCGAAGAAAGCTTTATCTTGTCATACTTGCCCTCGACAATGATTGCCTCGTTTATTTTAATCATAAGCTCCTCCGCTAATTCTTAGTCATAAGCATCTTTGTTAACGCTTCCTCAAGCATTATTTTTTCGTCTGCCGAGGTTGAGTTCAGCTGCGCCGCAGTATCCCTGAGAATCGCAATGCAAGCCCTGAGCCGTTTTATCGACATTCCCGAGCTGTTACGGAATGCATTTTTCACTGAAAAATCACGCTTATAATCGAAATCTTTCATTACATCGGGTATACTTTTTCCTGACTTTCGTGCACATGCCGCACGATATAGCTCCAGAAAAGAGTTTGTAATCGTTCCTAGAATGATGCCTCTGTTAATGCGCTGAGCCATAAGCTCGTCGAGAGCGTCGAAAGCGGCTTTCCTATTGAACGCACATACTGCCGCAGAAAGATTATACACAGTTATGTCGCTCTGCTGAGGAACAAGCTCATGAAGCATCGCACTTGTAATCTCACGTCCGTCTGCGTATGCACATAGCTTGTCGATCTCATTGTTGATCATCAGAGTATCGGACAGGCACATCGACGCCAGTTCCTGAGCATTTGCTATAGAGATCATTCCGCCTCTTGCTGAAACCTTGGCAGCGATCTCCTTTGCAAGCTGAGCCGGAGTTCTGATGCCTTGCTCGCATACAATTCCGTTTTTCGTGACAAAGTCAACAAGCTTTTTGTTTTTGCCTGTAATCGTTTTCCTGCCGTTCTTGATATCGAAGCCGGTTACGTTGAAGATTACGACAGTCTGCGGAGGTATCTCCTTCAGAGCTTCAATAAGCTGTTTTGTAGTCTCTTCACGCTGCTCGTCGCAGTTGTAATCGTTAACAAGAATGCAGTTGTACTCAGACATCATTGGCATCATTTCCGTCATATCACGAAAATCCGAGACATTCAGCTCCTTGCCGCTCAGCTTGTTAAGGGCAAATTCTTCATTGTCTCCGACAGCCGTTCTGATTATTGATTTCGTAAGAAGCTCGACTCCGCTTACGTTTTGCCCATAAATATAGTATAAATTTTGCAGCTCGCCTTTTTTCAGCTGAGCCGTTATTGCTTTTGCATCTGTCAGAGCCATTACAGCCTCCTTATTCTGATTTCACCGCTGCTGGGCGAAAGTATCAATTCAAAATTATTCATATCGGAATACGGATAAAATATCTCATCAACCTCATCCAGATAAATAGTTCTGCCGTCAGGGTGGAGCACGGTTTCCTTTGTGATATTTCCATAGCGTACAGCAAAGTCAGTATCCTCAGGCACTTCGGAATTAGTGTGAAGAATTGAAACGCACTGATTTCCGTAGTCAACCCGGAGAACTCCGCCACCTAAGCTTATGGAATACTTATTGTTCACCATTTTCAGAGTACTGTTCTCAAAGCTGACCGTATCATTTTCAAAGCCATCCGGAAGACAAAGTGTTTTGGATGAAAATTTGTTTTCTATATCGACAAGCGCCAGAGCGCTTCTGTAAGACGAGTACTGCGAATAAATATCAGCCGTGAGACTGAGAGTCTGGATTTCCGATATACCGTTCAGTGCAAGGTATCTCCGTACATATCTCGGGGATTTATAATGTCCGCTCAGATCAATTACATCGGTTCGTCCTTTATAGGAAATCACAGCTGTGGCATTTGTGCCGCTTCCGAGCACAGCTATTTTGAACTGATCCCTTGCAGTATCGTTAGAGACCGATGAACAGATAACAAAGATTGCAAGAACTCCTGCAATCATGATTGCAGTATATTTTCTGCTTTTGAAAAGAAATGCAATAAATATAACCGAGACAGCGCATAAAACTGATATCCGGAACAAAGCGGTGTTTCCGCATGCAAAATGAGTGAAGCTTAATCTTCCGAGCTTGTCCGTAACTAAGAGAACGATCTCAATCAGCAGTCCTGCCGGAGTAAGAAGCGATATCAGTCCGCCGGTGAGAACATAAATCATTCCCAGCACCATAGCGATTACCGTCAGAGGAATAATCAGTACATTCATTACCGGAGAAATCAGTGACGTTTCCTCAAAGAAGTATATGCTGAACGGCATTACAGCGAGTGACGTACAGAACATAGCTGTAACATTTTTAAAGAACTTCCTCCATAGATTATCGGTGCTCATATTCTGCGTCATGTACGGAGCAAAAACTCCTATTCCGAAGGTTCCTGAAATTGACAGCAGGAATCCGCTGTCGTATATAACATACGGATTGCTTAGACATATCAGCAGTACTGCTGCCGAAAGTGAGTTCAGAGTGTCATTCTGCCGTCGGAAAAGACGTGCCGAATACATAAAATCCAGCATAATCGCAGCTCTTATCGCCGAAACAGGGGATTCCACCATAATTATCATCAGCATCAGAAATACATTCAAAAGCAAAAAAGAGACGTATTTGCCGATTCTGAGTCTGTTGAGCAGAAACATCAGCAATGCCGCTACAATAGAGACATGAAGTCCGGAGACCGCCATAATATGTCCGATTCCGCAGCGGTACATCAGGGTTTCCTCATTTTCATCGAGTCCGGAGGTTTCGCCGAAAACGATGCTTGAAAGAAAGCTGCCATGATTTGTTCCCATTTTCCTGCTGAATTCGGAAACTATCCTCTCACGATATTCACTTATCATGCGTTCGAGCTTATGGGAATCTGTATGTCTGATCTCTGAAATGACGGTATTCTCCGCCATCAGAAATATATTTTTCGATTTGTAATAACGCTCCGAATCGAAAAGATATGTCGATTCAGGAATTCTGAACTCGCAGCTTTCCAGAGTAATTATGTCGCCCTTCTGAACATCGTAGGCATTCTCGAAGAAAACTATCCTTGCTTTCTGAGTTCCGTTTATTCTGCCGTCAAGAGTGTAGAGAGCTTTTTCTGCGTCATAAAACTTTACGTCGGTAATCTCTCCGCTGAAGCTGCCGGCTGTTTCGCTGTAAGCGGTAATTTTATCATATTCCAAATGCGTATACAGCATCCCCGAACAGCTCGAAAATGCAAAGAAAAGAGTAATAAGCAGAGAATCTTTTGACGGGAGCTTCATCATCCTTCCGATCATAAAAAGTACGGGAAGCAGTCCTGCAAGCAGCAGTAAATCGCTTCCCTCTGTAAAAAAGGAAGCGAAAAACAATCCCGACATATATGCTGCTGCCGCACCAATCATTTTTCGCTTCATATTATTGTTCCTATTTAAAGAAAAGCGGAAGCTTTTCCAGATATACGATGTCGTCTCTGTCCGCAGCGTCTCCTTCTGCGAGAACTGCCGCCTTGCATGAAACTATGCCGCCGGCTCTTGCAATAAGCTCCTCAAGAGCTTTAAGCGACTCGCCCGTGCTGATTACGTCGTCAACGACAAGGACTTTCTTTCCCTTAATCATCTCAGCC
>JAFTPG010000117.1 GCA_017463375.1 Ruminococcus sp.
AACTGGAGCGACGGGATGTCGAGATTGCTGTTTGCATAATCGGGAGCGATAAGTCTGATACCCTTTTCCTCAAAGAGCTGTCTGAAATCGGCAGTTCTGAAATAGGGGTTAACGATATCAAGGTCAACCACGGTAACGCTTCTGCCCTCCTGCGTCGCATTCACAGCGAGATTGACAGCCAGATTAGTTTTACCGCTTCCGTAATGACCGGTAATAACAGTAATTTTTTTCATTGAAAATATTCCTTTAAGCGATGTAAAATAGCAGCTTTGTCATAAGACGCTGCCTATAGATATTATATCACATTCACATAAAAAAGCAAGGGAAAAATCAATTCCAACAGAATATGTTATTTTTCTGCTGATATATAATCATGCTCTATTTACATTTTACAACACACTGCCGCTGTGATATAATAAAACCGACAAGATATCCCCCTTGGATCTTGTACCTCATTTATATACCTTATTCCATATTCTATTTATTGATTTGCGGAAGCCGTATAACGGGTTTCCGTTTTTCTTTTGCCGAAAAAATAAAAGCCTGTCGTACATAACGGCAGGCTTTTTTACAGTCTGAATTATTCAGCGTCTGTATTCTTTTCGATGTAGTTAGCGATATCGCCTACAGTCTTGATTTCCTCAACAGCCTCATCGGGAATAGAGATATCAAACTCATCCTCGATAGTTGTGATAAGGTCAACGATATCAAGTGAATCAGCGCCGAGGTCTTCCTGGATGTTAGCTTCCATAGTTACAGCGTCAGCCTCAACTCCGAGCTGATCAACGATAATATCCTTAAGCTTGTCAAAAATCATCGAATTTTCCTCCATTTAAATTTTATTTATAACGGCAGAAAGCCGGTATACACACCTGTTTACGGTCACTCTGAGAACTGACCGATTTTTCTAAACTTAGTATAACGTTCTTTTAGCAAAACGTCAATATCTTTTTGACATTTTTCCGGTATTTTATGTGACAAATATTCCTTGATATTTTCGGATATTTTGTCTAAATCGTTATGTGCACCGCCGAGAGGCTCCTCAATGATAGCCTCAGCCACACCGAGCTTTACCAAATCCTCAGCAGTGATCTTCATGATATCGCAAGCCTCCTGCTCACGGGAAGCGTCCTTCCAGAGGATACTTGCGAAGCCTCTGGGCGAGATCACCGAATACACGGCATTCTCGAGCATGGCAAGCTCATCGCAGACTCCGAGTGCAAGCGCACCGCCGCTTCCGCCCTCTCCGAGCACGATTGAAACGACAGGTGTTCTGAGCGTCATGAACTCAGCTAGATTGCGTGCGATAGCCTCACCCTGACCGCGCTCCTCGGCAGCTACTCCGCAGAAGGCTCCGGGAGTATCTATGAAGCAGATAACAGGTCTGTGGAACTTTTCCGCCTGTCTTGCAAGCCTGAGAGCCTTTCTATAGCCCTCGGGATGAGGCATTGCGAAGTTGCACTTCTTATTTTCGTTTATATCTCTGCCCTTGACCTCGGCAATAATCGTAACGGGTCTGCCGTCGAGACGAGCAATACCGCCTATAATCGCACCGTCGTCTCCGCAGAGTCTGTCGCCGTGCATTTCATAGAAGTCAGTGAAAATCAGCGGAATATAGTCTCTGATAGTGGGACGGTACTTATGACGTATGAGCTGAAGCCGCTCGAAAGCAGTTTTATTATTTTCCATTACCGTCACCTCCTATTCGGTATATCCGTGGAGCTTCAGAAGATGAGAAAGCGTGCTTCTCATTTTTCTGCGCTCAGCGATAAGGTCTACGAAGCCCTTTTCCTGCATGAACTCTGCCAGCTGGAAGTCGTCGGGAAGTCTCTGTCTGATAGTACCCTCGATAACTCTCCTGCCGGCAAATCCGACAAGGATCTTAGGCTCGGCGATGATGATATCGCCCAGTGACGCAAAGCTTGCAGTAACTCCGCCCGTAGTTGGGTCGGTAAGAACCGTTATATAGAGTCCGCCGCTGTGGCTGTGGAGCTTTACAGCTCCCGAGGTTTTAGCCATCTGCATGAGAGACACTATACCCTCCTGCATTCGTGCTCCGCCCGAAGCCGTGAACATGACAACGGGGAGATTCTTCTCTGCGGCACGCTCGAACGCACGGGCGATCTTCTCGCCGACAACGCTTCCCATTGAAGCCATCATATAGCGTGAATCCATTACTCCGATTACAACCGAAGAACCCTTGATTTTTGCTTCACCCGTAACGATCGCGTCGCTCAGACCTGTTTTTTCTCTGAGCTCAGCCTGCTTCTCCTCGTATTCGGGGTAGTCTATCGGGTTACAGCTGAGCATATCGGCGTCATATTCCGTAAAGCTCTCCTTATCCACGGTGACAGCGATACGTTCTCTGGCGGAGAGTCTGCCGTGATAGTTGCACTCGGGGCAGACTCTGTGAAGCTCCTCATAGTGCTCAAGCGGTACGGAGCTCTGACATCTGGGACACTTGAACACCGGTTTCTCCGGCGTCTGCTTATCGTCATCGTCATTGAAACGTTTTTTTACAACATTAAAAAAATCTTCAAGCATTAAAAATATTCACCGCAATTCTTATTTCTTACGCATTTCCATGTATCTGTTCAGAAAACCGTTGTCATAGTCGCCGTCCTTGAATTCGGGGCGCTTGATAAGCTCAAGCTGGAAGTCGATATTGGTATCAACGCCCTCGACGATGAACTCTGAAAGCGCCCATTTCATCTTCATGATAGCTTCGTCACGGTTAGCTCCGTGAGCGATAAGCTTGCTTATCATCGAGTCGTAGTAGGGAGTAATTGTATACCCCTGATAAACAGCGCTGTCGATACGGATTCCGGGGCCGCCGGGGATATAGAGCGACTCTATCGTACCCGGAGACGGGCGGAAGTCAAGCTCGGGATTCTCCGCATTGATACGGCACTCGATCGCATGACCGTTAAGGCGGATATCCTCCTGCTTAATGCCAAGCTCCTCGCCTGCGGCAACCTTGATCTGAGCCTTTACGAGGTCGAAGCCTGTGACCTCCTCGGTAATGGGGTGCTCTACCTGAATACGGGTATTCATTTCCATGAAATAGAAGTCTCTGTTGCCGTCAACGAGAAATTCTATCGTACCTGCGTTGTAGTAGCCCGACTGCTTGGCAGCTGCAACGGCTGCCTGACCCATTCTGGCACGAAGCTCCTCGTTCACAACGGGACTGGGACACTCCTCGATAACCTTCTGGTTGCGTCTCTGCATAGAGCAGTCACGCTCGCCGAGATAAACGGTATTTCCGTGCATATCGGCAATTATCTGAATCTCAACATGGTGAGGATTGATGAGGAATTTCTCGATATAGACGGAATCGTCGCCGAAGAAATTCTTAGCCTCCTGCTGAGCCGCAATAATCTGAGCCTCAAGCTCCTCGGGCTTATCGACGCGTCTGATACCTCGTCCGCCGCCGCCTGCGGAAGCCTTTACAAGAATCGGATAGCCTGCCTTTTCGGCAACCTCCTTAGCCTCCTCAACGGACTTCACCGCACCCTTTGAGCCGGGTATAACGGGAACTCCAGCCGCAGCCATAGTCTCCTTAGCAGCAGCCTTGTCGCCGAGCATCTCTATCGACTTATAGGACGGTCCGATAAAGACGATACGGTTCTTCTCGCAGAGCCTTGCGAACTCAGCGTTCTCCGAGAGAAAGCCGAATCCGGGATGAATCGCCTCTGCGCCCGTATTGAGAGCCGCCTGAATAATTGCGTTCATGTTGAGGTAGCTGTCCTTGGTAGCCGCAGGACCGATACAAACGGCTTCATCGGCAATCTGAGCGTGCAGAGCGTTCCTGTCGGCGGTGGAATACACCGCAACACAGCGGATTCCCAGCTCACGGCAGGCTCTTATGATACGGACAGCGATCTCACCTCTGTTAGCGATTAAAATCTTTTTGAACATCGCTTATTCACCCTTATTGCCGTCAGCAACGACAAATGTGATCTCGCAGGAAACAGCCTTTTCTCCGCCGACTGAAGCGAGAGCCTTACCTGTACCCACGGGGCCTCTCTGCTTGATCATCTCAACCTCGAGGTCGAGAACGTCGCCGGGAACGACCTGTCTGCGGAACTTAGCCTTGTCGATTCCTCCGAAAAGACCGATTTTGCCCTTGAACTCGGGCTTTGAGAGCATACATACAGCTCCTGCCTGAGCGAGCATCTCAATCATGAGAACTCCGGGAGTTACCGGATATCCGGGGAAGTGACCCTTGAACCAGAAGTCCTCCTCCTTGATGTACTTTCTTGCCTTGATCTTAACTCCGACCTCCATCTCGATGACCTCGTCAATGAGGAGGAACGGGTCTCTGTGGGGGATTATTTCCATAATCTGTTCTTTATTCATAAGTATTTCTGACATTTTTCTGCCTCCATTCGGGAATATATCAAATATCTATAAAATTGAAGTTTTCGGTCGAGCCTTTTTCAAAAGGCTCGTGGGGGTCTCGGGGGCAAAGCCCTCGAGTCGCTCTCCGCAGAGAGCGAAACTCCCCATGCCCTGAAAGGCGCCCCGCAAGGGGTGAATTTCAAAACAGTCCAGCGGACTGTTTTGAAAGAGGGGAAGCCCTGCAAGAGAGGGCGTCCCCTCTCCTGCTGTAAATTTTACTTTATAACCATAATCGGCTGGTCGAACTCGACCGAATCGCCGTTGTTCACGAGAATTTCAGCAACAGTGCCGTCAAAGTCGGACTGGATCTCGTTCATGAGCTTCATCGACTCGATGATCATGATAACGTCGCCCTTCTTGACAGAGTCTCCGACCTTTACAAAGGGAGCCTTATCGGGTGAAGGAGCTGAGTAGAAGGTTCCCACGATAGGAGACTTCACGATATTTCCCTCAGGAATGCTCTCCTTAGCCGCAGGAGCTGTCTCGGGAGCTGCTGACGGAGCAGCGCTCATTGCAGGCTGCATCACAGGAGCACCCATCGGCGGCATCATCGGCGGATGATGCGGAGGCGGAGGACACTTTCTCTTAGCCTCGAGCACGATTTCACAGTCGCCGTTCTTTATTTTGATTCTTTCAAGATTATTTTTTTCAAGAGTTTCAGCAAGCGTTCCGATTTCCTCAAGAGTAAGATTGCATGCTACCATTCTGTTTTCTGCCATATGTCATTCTCCTATTCGGTAATCTTTTTGAAGCAGAGAGTTGCATTATGTCCGCCGAAGCCCAGTGAGTTCGACAGAGCAGCTCTTACCTCCTGCTGAACATTGCCCTCAACGCAGTAGTTGAGGTCGCATTCCTCGTCGGGAACCTTATAACCGACTGTTTTATGAATCAGACCCTCTTCAATGGTCTTTGCAGTAACGATAGCCTCGATAGCTCCTGCCGCACCGAGAAGATGACCTGTCATCGACTTTGTGGAGTTGATCTTGACATCGTATGCCTTGTCGCCGAAAGCGTTCTTGATAGCAGTAGTCTCGTACTTGTCATTGAGACCTGTAGATGTTCCGTGAGCGTTGATGTAGTCCACGTCCTCGGGCTTGAGACCAGCCTCCTGCATAGCGAGAGTCATGCCCATTCCGGCAGCCTCGCCCGTAGGTGACGGAGAAGTCATATGATAAGCGTCGCAGGTTGCGCCGTAGCCTGCGATCTCGCAGTAGATCTTAGCACCTCTTGCCTTAGCGTGCTCATATTCCTCGAGAACGATAACACCGCTTCCCTCACTGAGAACGAAACCGCTTCTCTCCTTATCGAAAGGAACCGAAGCTCTCTCGAGGTCGTCAGCCTTTGTAAGAGCCTTCATATTAGCGAATCCGCCGTATGTAAACTCAACGTTAGTGCTCTCAGTACCGCCGGCAAGACATACATCGAGGTAGCCGTCCTTGATCTTGCGGAAAGCCTCGCCGATAGCATGAGTAGCCGAAGCGCAGGCAGTGGAAACGTCAAAGTTAGCTCCCTTGAAGCCTGTTTTCATAGAGATAGTGCCTGCTGCCATATTAGTGATCATCATAGGGATATAGAATACAGAGATTCTTCCCGGACCCTTTTCGAGGTACTTCTGATACTCGGAGAGAGTGAGGTCGATACCGCCGATACCGCAGCCAACGATAACGCCTGCCTTAAAGGGGTCAACGTCGCCGAAATCGGAGCCTGCGTCCTCCATAGCCTCATGAGCGGCAACAACAGCATATTTTGTGAATATATCCATACGCTTAGCTTCCTTCTTATCGAAGCAGCCCTTAACGTCATAGTAAGCAGTCTCGTCGAAATCTCTAACGATACCTGCGATCTTAACGCCTGTGCGCTCAGTTTCAAACTTATCTATATAAGAGAAGCCGATTTTATTCTCCTTAATACCGTTCCAGAACTTTTCAACGCCTGTTCCGAGAGGAGTAACGGCTCCCATACCTGTAATAACAACTCTTCTGCTCATAAAAATCCTTTCATAATTTGAATTATCTCTGTTAATACTGCTCTGCCCTCCCCTTTTGGAGGCACAGAAATTTCTGTTTTCTGAAAGTGCGGACGTAGGGAAAACTGCGCCGCCGCCCGCTTGGCGGCTACATGGAAAGTCCGCCTGAGATCTCGATTACCTGTCCTGTAACGTAGGAAGCGTCGTTGGAAGCGAGGAACGCAACTACGGAAGCAATTTCCTCCGGCTCACCGTATCTTCCGAGAGCAACCTGCTCGAGCATTTTAGCTTTAAGCTCGGGTGAAAGAACGTCTGTCATGGGAGTATGGATAAATCCCGGAGCAACAGCGTTGCAGGTGATATTTCTCGAACCGAACTCCTTAGCGGCAGTCTTTGTCATACCGATGATAGCCGCCTTTGTTGCCGAATAGTTGAACTGTCCGGGATTGCCGTAGAGTCCTGCTACGGAAGAAACGTTGATCACTCTGCCGTGTCTCTGTCTCATCATAACCGAGCATACGGGCTTCATCATATTGTAAACGCTCTTCTGGTTTACTGCGATAACAGCGTCATAGTTCTCCTCGCTCATTCTTGCAAGCAGACCGTCCTTAGTGATGCCTGCATTGTTTACGAGAACGTCGATAGTGCCGAACTCAGCCTTTACTGCCTTTACCATTTCCTCGCACTGGTCGTACTTTGAAACGTCAGCTGCAAAGCATACTGCCTTTACTCCGAGAGCCTCGCACTCCTTTGCAACCTCGATTGCCTTGACCTTATCTCCCTCGCTGGGATAGTGATTTACTGCGATATTAAAGCCGTCCTTAGCGAGTCTCTTTGCGATGCATGCGCCGATACCCTGTGACGCACCTGTTATAATTGCTGTTGCCATTGTATATTTCCTCCTTTATATTTCGGGAGCTGCTCTCCCGTGTCTTTGTCTCAGCCTGATAGCACGTTAAAGCGTTTTTCGCCGGCACCCTGCCGGGTGCTTTCAGGCGTTATTCAGATCATCAAGCATTCCAACAAGCTCCTGATAACCCTCAATATAGCTGTATACAGTGAATTGCATGCCGTTTTCAAGGCGGATCCTTGTATACTTTTTAGTTTTCTTTATTTCCAGGATACGCACTATCTCATAGCAAGCAAGCCAGCTTGACCTTACCTCTCCGTCGAGAAGCTGTCTGAGGTAATACTCATCGCGGAATATCTTCAGTCTTTCCTCCTGAGCCTTGATCGTCCTTGCCGCCCGCCTCTGATTATACGGCTTAGGAAAGTCTGCCGTTACGATATGAAGGCTTCCCTTATATCTCACCCAGCTTGTAAAGCGGCGTTTTAATGCTGACGATTCACGGATTCCTATTATTGACAGGTACAAAACACACAGCAGGAACACTGCAAATACAATCAGCAGCGATATCTCCGTCTCAGGAGATGTGACCTTGCGTACTGCGTCCCTGTTCCTCATGGAATCCTGCATCATGAAGTATCCAAGCGGAACCGCCGAAAAAAGCTGTATCAGCACCGCCGGAAGTACTTTGAGAAGTACTCTTTTAAATCTTGTATTCGTACTCTCAGCCGGGTATGCAAAAATTTTTATCATTTCTTATCTTCCGAGAAGCTTTGAAGCCTGAGCCATAATCTCCTCAACGATTTCCTTACAGGGCTTGATATCGTTGACCATGCCTGCGATAAGTCCGCAGAGGAATGAACCCTCTTCAATATTTCCGTCAACGGCAGCCTTACGGAGAGAGCCTACAGTAAGAGCCTCGAAATCCTCGGGCGGAGCTGCGTTCTTTTCCATTTCCTGGAGCTTCTTTGTGTACTTTGTCTTAATGCTTCTGCACGGGCTGCCTGAATAGAAGCCTGTGATCTGGTTATCTGTATCCTTTGCCTTTATGACGAGATTCTTATAGTTCTCGTGGATCTGGCACTCCTCGGAAGCGAGGAAGCGTGTACCGATCTGAACGCCCTCAGCGCCGAGCATGAACGAAGCGGCAATACCTCTGCCGTCAGCGATACCGCCTGCTGCGATTACGGGTATAGAAACTGCGTCAACGACCTGCGGAACGAGACACATTGTAGTGTTCATACCGATGTGACCGCCGGACTCAGTACCCTCTGCAACAACAGCGTCAGCACCTGCCTTTTCCATTCTCTTAGCGAGAGCAACCGACGGAACTACGGGGATTACCTTGATTCCTGCTTCCTTCCATGCGGGAATGTACTTGCCGGGATTTCCTGCACCGGTTGTAACAACGGCAACCTTCTCGTCGATACAAAGCTGAGCGAGATCCTCAGCGTTCGGGCTCATGAGCATGATGTTCACGCCGAAGGGCTTATCCGTAGCCTCCTTGCACGCACGGATCTGCTCTCTGAGATAGTCGATGGGAGCTGAGCCGCCTGCGATAAGACCCACTCCGCCTGCGTTTGAAACTGCGGAAGCGAGCTTATGCTCTGCAACCCAAGCCATACCTCCCTGAATGATGGGGTACTGACAGCCTAAAAGCTCTGTAATTCTTGTTTTCATAGTTTTTCTCCTTTGTCTTTATTTTTATATGTCAAATTATAGGATTATGTCATTATTTCAAATCAGTATTCCATAACGATTCCGCCGTAGGTCAGACCTGCGCCGAAGCCGATAAGAGCGATTTTCATACCTCTCTTGATGATACCCTTGTCAACAGCCTCGTCCAGAGCAAGCGGAATCGAAGCGCTGGAGGTATTGCCGTAGTGATCGAGAGTCACGATGAACTTATCCATAGAAACTCCGAGCTTCTTAGCGGCAGTCTCGATAATTCTGATATTAGCCTGATGAGGAATGAAGAAGTCTATATCTTCCTTGGTAACGCCAGCCTTTTCAGAGGAGATCTCAAAAGCCTTAGGAAGAGCGCTTGTAGCGAACTTATATACCTCCTTTCCGTTCTGATAGAGGTGATGGAGATCCATCTCGGGGAAACCGTCATCGAAATCGCTTTCAACTGCAATTTCCGGAGCTACTTCAAGGCTTCTTGCAAAAAGCATTCTTGCGCCGCTTCCGTCGGAAGCAATATGCGAAGAGAAGAGCTTGTCGCTTCTCTCAACGATGGCAGCAGCTGCACCGTCGCCGAAGAGGATACATGTAGAACGGTCCTTGAAGTCAACGAAGCGTGAAAGAGCCTCATTTGTAACAACAAGAACATATTTCAGTGAAGGATCTGTTTCGAGATAGCGTCTTGCACAGTCAAGAGCATAAACAAAGCCTGAGCATGCAGCATTGAGGTCGAAAGCAGCTGCATTGTTTGCGCCGATTTCATACTGAATAACGCTTGCCATACTCGGTGTAAGGAAGTCCGGTGTAACGGAGGTTGAAATAATAAGTCCGATCTCGTCCGGATCAACGCCTGTCTTTTCGATTGCTCTCAGGGAAGCCTGCTTGCCCATATACCATGTAGGCTCCCAGCCAGCCATACGGCGTTCCCTGATTCCTGTTCTGGTTCTGATCCACTCGTCGTTTGTCTCAACGAATCTTGTGAAATCGTCGTTTGTAAGCGTCTGCTCGGGCACATAGCTGCCCATTCCAAGAATATTGATACCCATTTATAAAAACTCCTTAAAGATTATTTGTAGAAATAAGGTTGTAAATCCGCAGGATTTATGGTATATTATTAATGTGCCGCTGAACAGCACAAGATAATCCGCCAAAAAAAGTCCTATACTACATTGTAAAACATTTCCGAGCTTTTTGCAAGCAAATCCGTTCACTTTGAAAAGTTAAAACAAAAATATAGCTTATTTGCACAAAAAGCCGCTTCAAATTTTGGTGGTAACCATTACATTTTGTATATAACGCACAGAAAGGATGTACATCATTATGACAATTTCACTGTTTTCAGGACAGGGTTCGCAGACTCCGGGCATGGGAAAGGATATCGCAGAATCCGATATTTCCCTGATGAAAATTTTCGAGACAGGCTCAGAGATACTCGGACGCGACCTCAAGGCTATCTGCTTTGACAGTCCCGCTGAGGAGCTTGCTCTCACTATCAACGCTCAGCCTGCAATCATGGCTGTATCGCTTGTATGCCTCAACGCAGCTCTTTCGAAGGGCTACACCTTCGACGGAGTTGCAGGTCACTCTCTCGGCGAATATGCCGCTATGCAGGCTTCCGGTATGATTTCCCTCGAGGACGCTTTCCGTCTCATCAAGGCAAGAGCCGAGGCTATGGACGAGGCTGCACGCTCCCAGAAAGGCGCAATGGCAGCCGTTATGAAGGTCGCTCCCGAAAAGGTTGCCGAGGTATGCAGCAGCTGTAAGGAATATGTTGCTGCTGTGAACTATAACTCCCCCATGCAGACCGTTATTGCAGGAACTCCCGAGGGAATCGCTGAGGCAAGCGCTGTTTTCGCTGAAATGAAGGCAAGAGTGGTGACTCTCAACGTTGCAGGAGCATTTCACTCCAAGCTTATGCAGAGCGCTGCGGACAAGTTCTATGAGACCGCAAAGACCATCACCTTCAAGACTCCCGAGGTCAAGTACTACTCCAACGTTACCGGCGGCGAGCTTACGGATTTCTCCGACATGGCAGGAATTCTTGCTAAGCACATCGTATCGCCCGTACTCTTCACCTCAGAGCTTGCCGCAATGAGCGAAGCAGGAGCTGATACATTCTATGAGTTCGGACCCGGAAAAACTCTCACAGGTCTCGTTAAAAAGACTCTCAGCGGCGTAAAGGCTGCAAATATCGAAAATCTCAAAACTCTCGAGGAGGCATTCAACTGATGAAAAAGTTTACATTAATAGGACATCCCCTCGGTCACTCCATGTCACCGATGATCCACGACGGACTCTTCAAGCTCAGAGGAAAGGCTTCTCCCTACGACCTGACAGATATAGCTCCCGAGGATTTAACCTCAAAGGCTGATTTCCTCAGAAGCATCGACGGCTTCAACATCACTATCCCCCACAAGGTAGCCGTAATCGACCTCATCGACGAGATGGCTGACAGTGCAAAGCGTTACAACTCCGTAAACTGCGTGGATAACAAAAACGGAAAGCTCATCGGCTACAATACCGACTGCGACGGATTTCTTCTCTCTGCAAAGGCAAACGGACTTCCCCTCGGCGGAAAGGTTCTGCTTATCGGCTGCGGAGGAGTTGGCAGAATGATCGCCATTGAGACCGTCCGTCACGGCGGAGACCTCACAATCGCTCATATTCCCGAGGCTTCCGAACAGGCTCAGCAGCTCTGTGAGGAAATTAAAGCCGCTTACCCCGAAGCTAAGCTCCGCACAGTCCTCACCTCCGATATCTCCGGAAGCTACGACTTGCTTATAAACGCTTCTCCCGTGGGAATGTACCCCAAGACCGAAAACTGCCCCGTAAGCGACGATATCATCGCAAACTGCGGAAGTCTCTTTGACGTAATCTACAATCCCGTTGAGACTCTGCTTGTGAAGAAGTTCCGTGCTCAGGGCAAGACCGCTGTCGGCGGAGCTGCAATGCTCGTTTATCAGGCAGTAAAGGCTCACGAGATCTGGGACGGCGACCTCTATTCCGACGATGAGGTAAACTCCATCATAAAGGCTGTCGAGGACAAAATCCGTGAGGATTTCAAGTAACGGAGGGACTTTGTATTATGACTATCTTTCTTTGCGGCTTCATGGGCTGCGGAAAAACAACCTCGGGTAAGATTATCGCCCGTAAGCTCGGCTGCGGATACGACGATACCGACGAAATGATCGTACATAACGAAAATATGACTATCCCCGATATATTCGCTCAGAAAGGCGAGCCGTACTTCCGTAAGATCGAAGCGGAGACTGTAAAGAGTCTCTGCGGAAAAAATACCGTTGTCTCATGCGGCGGCGGAGCTATGCTCAACAGCGAAACTGCGGCGGCTGTTGCGGAAAAAGGCGGAATCACAGTATTCCTCGACGTTCCGTTCAAGACCTGCTACGAGCGCATCAAAAACGATAAAAACCGTCCGATTGTAGTTTCCTCAACCAAGGAGGAGCTTCATGAACGCTACAATCAGCGTTATGAGATTTACAAGAAAAATTCGGCAGTAACAGTCAGCTGCACCGGTTCGCCGGCACAGAATGCAGAAGCAGTTATTGCCGCTGTGAAAGGATACAAAGATGCTAATCTATAATGCAGAAATCCACACCATGGACACCTCGGGAACCGTTATCGGAAACGGCTGGATCGAAATTTCAGACGGAATTATAAAAGC
>JAFTPG010000037.1 GCA_017463375.1 Ruminococcus sp.
ACTTTCTTATGGTAGTGTGTTATTATATTACCATGTTAATACGCTAAAGTGTATATTGCATTGGAGGTATATATGAAAAATTACGATCTTATCACTCCCGAGGGCACAAAGGATCTGCTCTTTGAGGAGTGCATTATGAGACGAAATATAGAAAGCTCTCTGCATAAAATCTTTAAAAGCAGAGGCTACAGTGAAATGATTACTCCGGGACTTGAGTTTTACGATGTATTCAATCTTAATTCCCGTTATTTTCCTCAGGAGAATCTCTATAAGCTGACCGACAGCAAGGGCAGACTCCTCGTTCTTCGTCCCGACTCGACAATGCCGATAGCAAGAGTCGTTGCGACAAGACTCAAAGACGCAACGCTTCCGCTGAAGCTTTACTACAATCAGAAGGTCTACAGAACAGAGCCTGCATTAAAGGGAAGAAGCGACGAAATTGCTCAGACAGGTATCGAGCTTATTGGTTCGGAGCTGAAAATCGCAGACCTCGAAGTAATTTCTACCGCAGTAAGCTCATTGAAGTCGTTCGGAATGAAGTTTTCACTCGAGCTGGGACATATCGGAATTTTCAAGGAGCTTGTAAGCAGACTTGAAATCCCGGACAATCAGAAAGAGCAGATAAGAAAGCTGATAGAGACAAAGAACTTCCCTGCATTGAATGATTTGCTTGATTCCCTGGGAAATAACGGAGTGATAAATGCTCTTAAAAAGCTTCCGGGACTTTTCGGAGGAGAAGAAGTCTTTGAAAAGGCTCAGAATCTCATGCAGGACGATAAAATCGAGGAAATTCTCGACGAGCTGAGAGCAATCTACAGCGACGCCTGCGAGATTTGCGGAGCAGACGGTGAGATTACAGTTGATTTGGGTCTGGTAAACAAGACCGACTACTATACAGGAATCATCATCAAGGGATATCTTCAGGGTCACGGCAGAGAGGTGATTTCAGGCGGACGCTACGACAAGCTTATCTCTGAATTCGGATATGATATTCCTGCGGTTGGATTTGCACTTGACGTTGACGCAGTTGCAAAGGTACTTGCAAAGAACGGCGAAGCAGTCGAAATTCCCTGTGCAGACGCAATAGTTTATGCTGAGCCGGGCTTTGAGGTTGAAGCAATCAAGGCAGCTGAGAAGCTCCGTGACAGTGGGCTCGTTGTTGAGAATGCTCTTTTTGAGGAGCTTGAAACTGTAAGAGAATACGCAAAAGAGAAGAAGATTCCGAAAATTGTTGTTATTGACAGTGCAGATGAGGATAAAACGGAGGTACAGGCATGAGTAAACCATTAAGAATAGCTCTTACAAAGGGCAGACTTGAAAAGGATACGGTAGGACTTCTCGAGAAGCTGGGCTTTGACTGTACTGCCGTGCGTGAAAAGGGAAGAAAGCTGATACTTCCTGTTCCGGACGCAAATCTGGAGGTAGTTCTCGCAAAGGCAAACGATGTTATCACCTATGTTGAGCACGGTGTGTGTGATATGGGCGTAGTCGGCAAGGACACCATTATGGAGATGAAAGGAAAGTTCTTCGAGCTTGTGGACCTTGGCTTCGGACGCTGCAAGTTCGCTCTTGCAACAAAGAAAGGCTTCGATTTCTACAGCGGCTTCGGAATCAAG
The DNA here is from genome assembly GCA_017463375.1 of Ruminococcus sp. Taxonomy (GTDB): domain Bacteria; phylum Bacillota; class Clostridia; order Oscillospirales; family Ruminococcaceae; genus Ruminococcus. The sequence goes on from JAFTPG010000037.1 coordinate 1,617, forward strand.
ACAATTGCAACAAAATATCCCAACGTGGCAAGAAGCTTCTTTGAAGCAAAGAACATGGATACGGAGATCATCAAGATTGAGGGCTCTGTAGAGCTTGCACCGCTGCTTGAGCTTGCCGACGGAATTGTTGATATCGTTGAAACAGGAACAACTCTCAAGGAAAACGGTCTGGAGGTAATCGAGGACGTAGCTCCTATCTCCGCACGACTTATTGCGAATACAGTAAGCCTGAAGCTCAGACACAAGGAAATTGAGAATCTTATTAAACTGATAGAGGAGAATCTGTAATGAAGAAGATATATGCAAACGGTACAGACGAGGTTGCTTTTCTTGAAGAGCTTAAAAAGAGAAGCGGCGAGACAAATAAGAAAGTTACAGAGACAGTATCGGCAATTATAGAGGATGTCAAGGAAAACGGCGATGAAGCCGTAAAGAAATACACATTGAAGTTCGACGGAAATCTTCCTGAGTACTATGAAGTTCCCAGAGACGTAATCAACGACGCTCTGAACGAAGCTGATGAGGAGCTTGTAAACGCTCTTCTGAATGCAATGGAGAATATAGCAGATTTCCACAACAGACAGCGTGAGCAGAGCTTCATCAACGCAAAGGAGAACGGAGTAGTTCTTGGACAGCGTGTAAGAGGTCTTGAAAGGGTGGGACTTTATGTTCCGGGCGGCACAGCCGCATATCCGTCAAGCGTGCTGATGAATGCAATTCCAGCAAAGATTGCAGGAGTAAAAGAAATCGTGATGGTAACTCCGCCTTTAAAGGACGGTACTCCGAATAAGGATATCCTCGTAGCAGCCGCAATCTGCGGAGTTGACAGAGTGTTCATGTCGGGCGGAGCGCAGGCAATTGCAGCTCTTGCATACGGAACAGAGGAGATTCCGAAATGCGATAAGATTGTAGGACCGGGAAATATCTATGTAGCGACTGCAAAGAAGCTTCTTTACGGAGTAGTGGATATTGACATGATCGCAGGTCCGAGCGAGATTCTTGTTCTTGCTGACGAGACAGCAGACCCTAAGTTTGCAGCGGCTGACCTCATGTCACAGGCGGAACACGATGTTCTTGCTTCGGCAATCATGGTTACAACGAGCGAGAGAATTGCAGATGAGACTCTTGCAGAGATAGAGCGTCAGAAAGAATATCTTTCAAGAAAGGAAATCATTGGAAAGTCTCTTGAGGATTACGGCGCAATCATTATCACGGACTGCCGTCACTGTGCAGTGGAGCTTGCCAATGCGATAGCTCCGGAGCACCTTGAAGTACTTATGGAGAACCCGTTTGAGCTTCTCGGAAGCCTTGACAATGCAGGTTCTATCTTCCTCGGAAACTACGCTTCCGAGCCGCTTGGCGACTACTATGCAGGTCCGAACCACGTTCTTCCTACAAGCGGCACAGCAAGATTCTTCTCACCTCTCGGAGTAGCCAGCTTTACAAAGCGTACAAGCTACATTTACTATACTGAGGAAGCTCTCAGAGAAGCAAAGGACGACATAGTTCTCATTGCCGAGAGAGAGGGTCTTACAGCTCACGCAAACGCAATCAAGGTAAGATTTGAATAATTTTGCAGGGCGGATAATATCCGCCCGTGCGTGTATACAATAATTTTTAGGAGAGATAAAAATGAGTCTCATAAATTCATGGGAGAACAATGTAAGAAAAGTAGTTCCCTATACTCCCGGAGAGCAGCCGAAGGACGCCAATGTCATAAAGCTGAATACAAATGAAAATCCCTATCCGCCGTCACCGCAGGTAAAGGCTGTTCTGGAGAATTATGACTGCGGAAAAATGCGTCTTTATCCCGACCCCGATTCAACAGTTCTGGTGGAGGCTATAGCAGAGCGTTACAAGCTGAAGCCCACGCAGGTATTTGTCGGAGTAGGTTCTGACGACGTGCTTTCGGTTGCATTTCTGACGTTCTTCAATTCGGACAAGCCGGTGATTTTCCCTGATATAACATATTCATTTTACGATGTATGGGCAGATGTTTACAGAATTCCCTACATTCAGAAGCCTCTGACAGAGGATTTCAGAATCAATCCCAAGGACTACAAATGTGAAAACGGCGGAATAATTTTCCCGAATCCTAATGCTCCCACAGGCTGTGAGGAGAGTCTTGAAATGATTGAAGAAATTGTAAAAGGGAATCCTGATTCAGTAGTAATAATCGACGAAGCCTATGTCGATTTCGGAGCAGAAAGTGCTCTTGCGCTTATTGACAAGTATGAGAATCTGCTTGTAATTCAGACATTCTCAAAGTCACGTTCAATGGCAGGAATGAGAATCGGCTATGCAATGGGAAATGAGAAGCTTATCAAGTACATGAACGACGTGAAGTTCTCGATTAATTCATATACAATGACTCCGCTTACGCAGCTCTGCGGAGCCGAAGCTGTCAGAGATGAGGAGTATTTTCAGGAAACTCTCAGCAAAATCATCAGTGTGAGAGAATATTCAAAGGAGAGGCTTTCACAGCTGGGATTTACGTTTACCGATTCCAAAAGCAACTTCATTTTCGCTTCACACAAAACAAAGCCTGCGGGAGAGATTTTCACAGCTCTCAAGGAGAAGAAAATCTTTGTCCGCTATTGGAACAAGCCGAGAATTGGCAATCACCTTAGAATAACCGTCGGAACACGAGAGGAAATGGACGCTCTGTTTGCGGCACTGGAGGATATTCTGAAATGACCAGAACAGGCGAAATTACAAGAACAACAAAGGAAACCGACATTAAGATAAAAGTTGAGCTTGACGGAAAGGGAACAGCTGATATTTCTACAGGAATAGGCTTTTTCGATCACATGCTTACAGCTCTTTCAGTTCACAGCGGAATAAGCATGAATATCAGAGTCAAGGGAGACCTGCACGTTGACGGACATCATACCGTCGAGGACACAGGAATTGCTCTCGGACAGGCTCTAGCGCAGGCTCTCGGAAACAAATCGGGAATCGTAAGATACGGCACAGCCTATATACCGATGGACGAGTCACTTGCAATGACAAGTCTTGATATCAGCAACAGACCATTTCTGGTATTCAATGCGGAGTTCACAAATCAGTCCTGCGGAGAATACGATGTGTGCCTGACCGAGGAATTTTTCCGTGCATTTGCATTCAATGCAGGAATTACCATGCACATCAATCTCCTGTACGGCACGAACGACCACCATAAATGTGAAGCGATATATAAATCAGCAGCTCATGCACTTAAAACAGCCGTTTCATATAACAGCGACGGCTCAACGCTCTCCACGAAAGGAGTACTGTAATGATAGCAATAATCGACTACGGCGCAGGCAACATATTCAGCGTCAAGAACGCTCTTGACTATCTCGGACTTGAAAGCCGGCTTGTTTCCGATAAGGAATCAATCAAGTCAGCTGACGCAATAATTCTTCCGGGAGTTGGAGCATTTCCTGCGGCAATGAAAATGCTCAGCGACACAGGTCTTGTTGAGACAATCAAGGAGGAAGCCGCAAAAAAGCCTTTCCTCGGAATTTGTCTCGGAATGCAGATGCTCTTTGAAAAAGGCTACGAGTTTGAGGAATGCGACGGACTCGGACTTATAAAGGGAAGCGTCCGCAAGATGGAGGAGCCTGACCTTATTATTCCTCATATGGGCTGGAATAAGCTCGAGAAGCTCAATGACTGCCCTCTGTTTGAGGGACTTGGAGATAACGAATATGTATATTTTGTTCACTCCTACAAGGCAGAGTGTGCCGACGAGAATATCTCCGCCTACAGCGAATACGGCGGAAGAGTTCCTGCACTTGTATACGACGGAAAATTCATCTACGGAGCTCAGTTCCACCCTGAAAAATCAGGAGCTACGGGATTAAAGATACTTAAAAATTTCGCTGCATTAATATAAATCAGAAGTTACATTAAGCATCCTCATAACTTGTTGGGGAAAACCTTTCTGAAGAAAGGTTCTTCCCCAAGCCCCTTTCCAAAGACTTCCGTTCAAATTTTTCGTATAGGGGCATGCCCCTATACGAAAAATTTAATTGAAAGTTTTAGGGAGGGAGTTTGAGGGAGGACCCTTTTTCAAAAGGGTCTCCCTCAATAAGCTGTGAAGTTGCTTATCGTAAATACTGATTCATATCAACACAAACGGAGGTTTTATATGATAATTTTACCAGCAATAGACATAAAGGACGGCAACTGCGTGAGGCTTTTCAAGGGAGATTTTTCGACCGTTGAAAAGGTAGCGAGCGACTATCTTGAGACTGCAAGGAGCTTTGAGGAGGCAGGCTCCGAGTGGATACACATGGTAGACCTTGACGGCGCAAAAGAGGGACGTCCCGTTAACACGAAAATTTATACTGATGTAGCCGAGAAAACCGATCTGAAAGTAGAGCTTGGCGGCGGAATACGCAGTCTCGAGACGATTGACGAGTATCTGAAAATGGGAATTACAAGAGTAATTCTCGGTTCGGTAGCGCTGAAAAATCCGAAGCTCGTAAGCGATGCAGTAGAGAAATTCGGCAGCGAGAAAATCGTTGTGGGAATTGACGCAATGAATGGCATGGTAGCGACTGAGGGCTGGCTTGAAACCTCGGACGTGAATTACATCGACCTTGCCAACAAGATGATTGACGTGGGAGTGAAGTACTTCATTTTCACTGATATTTCAAAGGACGGCACGCTCTCAGGCGTGAACAAAGAGCAGCTTAAAGCTTTGGCGGACGCTACAGAGGGACGTGCAAACATCGTAGCAAGCGGCGGAGTTCACACAATGGACGACATCATCGCCTGCAAAGAAATGGGACTCTACGGCACAATCTGCGGTAAGTCCATTTATAAAGGTACACTCAATCTCCGAGAAGCTATTGAGTATACCAATCAGAACTTACATTAAGCTCCTCGTTTACTGGGGAAAACCTTTCTGAAGAAAGGTTCTTCCCCAGCCCCCTTTCCAAAGACTTCAACTCAAATTTTCCAAACAGGGGCATGCCCCTGTTTGGAAAATTTAAATAAAAGTTTTAGGGAGGGAGTTTGAGGGAGGACCCTTTTTCAAAAGGGTCTCCCTCAATAAAATGAAGAGTCTTAATGTAAATTCAGAATTGAAATAAACAAAAGGAGGCTGAAAAATGCTTGCAAAGAGAATAATTCCGTGTCTTGACGTAAGAAACGGCAAGGTAGTAAAGGGAGTAAATTTTGAGGGAATACGTGACGTAGGCGACCCGGTGGAATGTGCGGAGGAGTACAACAGACAGGGTGCGGACGAGATAGTATTCTATGATATAACTGCTTCTTTCGAGGGCAGAGGAGTGTTTCTCGATGTGGTGAGAGAGACAGCAAAGAAGGTATTCGTTCCGCTGACAGTAGGCGGCGGAATCAAGACAGTTGACGATATCAGGGAAACTCTCCGAGCAGGAGCAGATAAGGTGTCTGTTAACTCACAAGCGGTGAAGAATCCACAGCTTATCAAGGACGGAGCCGATATATTCGGCAGTCAATGTATCTGCGTGGGAATCGACGCAAAGAAGATTGCCGACCATAAGTGGACAGTTTACATCAACGGCGGACGAGTTGACATGGGAATTGACCTTATCGACTGGGTGAAGCAGATCGAACAGCTCGGCGCAGGAGAGATTTGTCTTAATTCCATCGACGCAGACGGAACTAAAGAGGGCTTTGATATTGAGATGCTCAAGGCGGTGTGCGACGCTTGCACGATTCCTGTTATTGCAAGCGGCGGCGCAGGAAAAATCAACGATTTTGCCGAGGTTTTCGAGAAAACAGGAGCTACAGCTGCTCTGGCGGCATCGCTTTTCCACTTCAAGGAGCTTACCGTCGGCGAGGTTAAGGAGTATTGCCGCAGTAAAGGCGTTATTGTGAGATGATTTCAGAAGCCTGCGGAGAAGATAACGATGAATGAGGTAATTAAAAATATCATCACGAGAAGAAGCTGCAAAAGCTTTAAACCGGACATGGTTTCTGATGAAATTATAAATCAGATCGTTGAGGCTGGCTTGCACGCTGCGAGCGGAATGGGAAAGCAGTCACCGATAATCCTTGTGGTTACTGACAAGGCTGAGAGAGATAAACTCTCGGAACTCAATGCCAAGTATGATCCTATGCACAGAACAGACCCGTTTTATAATGCGCCGGTGGTATTGGCTGTTTTAGTGCCTGAAAATGTGCCGACTGCAATTTATGACGGAAGCCTTGTTATCGGGAATATGATGCTGGCTGCAAGTTCGTTGGGAATCGGCAGCTGCTGGATTCATCGTGCCAAAGAGGTCTTTGAAGATGCCGAGGGAAAAGCTCTGCTGAAAAAGCTGAGAATAGATGAAGAATATCAGGGTATCGGGCACTGTGTAATCGGGGTTCCTGATAAGATCAATACCAGCATTATTCCCCGCAAAGATAACAGAGTGTTCAGGGTTTGAGAAAATCAGCATGTTAATAAGCTAAGAGGTAATGCTTTTATGAATGACAGATATATCCGAAGCATAAAAATGCCGGAATTTCCGTCGTATGATACATATTTGTCAATTCTGCCGGCTGTTCGCAGTCTTTTTTCAGCAGAGGAGCTTGAGCTTCATGACAAGGTAACCTTTTTCGTCGGAGAAAACGGTACTGGAAAGTCAACGCTTCTGGAAGCAGTAGCAGTGAAATTCGGCTTCAATCCCGAGGGAGGTACGCTGAATTTTGCGTTTTCCACCTTTGATACGCATTCAGAGCTTCATAAATTTATTAAGCTGGTAAAAGGGATTGAGCGTCCTTCGGATGGATTCTTCCTGCGTGCGGAGAGCTTTTACAATGCTGCGAGCTACATTGAGGAGCTTGATGGAATTCCTGCGCCGAGTCCGAAAATTATTGAGAGCTACGGCGGAAAGTCACTTCATGAGCAGTCCCACGGTGAGAGCTTTTTCTCACTTGTGATGAACCGTTTCAGTGGCAGGGGGCTGTATATTCTCGACGAGCCGGAGGCAGCGTTATCGCCGTCAAGGCAGATGTCGCTGCTTATCCGCATAAACGAGCTTGTGAAGAATGATTCTCAGTTCATCATTGCAACTCATTCGCCGATATTGCTTGGATATCCCGATGCAGCGATATATGAGCTGTCGGAGAATGGAATCATCCGGACTTCCTATGAGGAAACTGAGACATACAGCGTGACTAAAGCGTTCCTTGATAATCCGAAGAGGATGATGAAATATTTGTTTGATGAAAAATAGGAGGCTGTTATGAACATAACCTATAAAGAAACTCATGATTTCACCCGTGAGCAGTTACAGGAGCTGTTCTTATCAGTAGAGTGGTCATCGGGACATTATCCCGATAAGCTAGTGACGGCGATGAAGAATTTTGAGACTGTATACTCTGCATGGGACGGAGAAAAGCTTGTCGGAATGATATGTGCCATGGACGATGGAATAATGACAGCTTATGTGCATTATCTTCTTGTGAATCCAGCATATCACGGACAGGAAATAGGCAGGACTCTTGTGAAAATGGTGAAGGAAAAATATGCTGATTATCTCAGAATCATTGTTATAGCATATAATAACGAAATGAGATTTTATGAAAACTGCGGATTTGAAAAATCCGATGTTTCGTCACCGATGTTTATAACATCGCTGTGGACGTAAAGGAGTAAATTATGATAAAGGTTGATTTAAACGACCTCGACAAATTTTTTGCAAAGGGAGAGCTAATCCCTGCGATTTGCTACGAGGTCAACACAAAAACGGTTCTGATGCTTGCGTACATGAACAAGGAGAGCCTTAAAAAGACTCTGGAGACAGGCTATACATGGTTCTGGAGCCGTTCAAGACAGGAATACTGGAACAAGGGTGCGACCTCGGGACATCTCCAGAAGGTAGTGTCCATCTATGGTGACTGCGACAACGATACGCTTTTAGTGAATGTCGAGCAGACCGGAGTTGCCTGTCACACAGGCGAGTACAGCTGTTTCTTCAACGAGCTGTACAATACAGAGGAATAAATGCGGAGATGGATATATTCCGTCTGCAAAATAAATTTATTAAAAGGAGAAGATTAAAATGACAGTTTATCAGGAAATTTTTGAGGTAATCAAGCAGAGAAAGGCAGATTTCGAGAACGGAACAGCTCCCGAGAATTCGTACACACGCTATCTTTTTGACAAGGGCGTAGATAAGATCTGCAAGAAAGTCGGAGAAGAAGCAACAGAAACAGTCATTGCTGCAAAGAACGGCAGCAACGACGAGCTTATGAATGAAATCAACGACCTTCTTTACCACCTTATGGTTCTCTGTGCTAATCAGGGACTCGAATGGTCTGAGGTTGAGAGAATTCTCGGCGAGAGAAACGAGAAAATCGGAAATCTGAAAAAAAGTCACTCAGTAGACAAAAACAGCTGATTTTTAGTCACTAAACCGCTTCTGCCCGAATATAATGCAGTATCAAGTATTTTATCGGGGTTGCCTGAAAAAGGGACGCTATAGAAAAAGCGTCCCTTTTTTGCAAAGGAGGTCGGTCAATGAGGAATAAAAGACGAAAATTAAGCGTTCGTGCAAAGCTTGGAGCAGTCCTTCTGGCGGTAGTTCTTGCACTTTTGACAGCAGCACTGATACAGGCAGACAGAGCTGTAAGACCTGTAGCTCAGCAGCAGGCGGAGCATTATTCAAAGCTTACGGCAAATCAGATAATCAGTGAAGCGGTTTCGGAGTATCTTGAGGATAACCGTTATACCTACAGCGATTTTGCAGCAGTTCTGTATGACGAATCGGGGAAAGCAGTATCAATAGAGGCTGTGACCTACAATATCAACAAGGTACAGTCCGAGCTGAATCTGCTGATTAATTCTGAATTTATGAGATCAAGTGAAGCCTCAGCGGAAATACCGCTGGGGTCTCTTACTGAATCGTATCTGCTGGCTGGAAAAGGCCCTCATATCAGACTGCGGATATGTCCTGCACGGGAAGCGTCGGTAGAGCTTACAAGCAGCTTTGTGTCAGCAGGAATGAATCAGACCTGTCACAGGATATCGGCAGTAATAACAGCTGATATAGAGTCATCTCTGCCTCTTTATTCGTTTTCGACAGAGGCAAGCTTTGAATTTCTGATAGCTGAAAATGTGATTGTCGGAGATGTTCCCGAGAGTGCACTGAATTTCCCGTCATTGTAGAGGCTGACGTCTTCGGCTGCCCACTATACTACAGTTAAATTCCGAAAATAAATATAGCGTAACTCAGCAAAATATGGTATAATAAACATGTACAATATAAATACGGAGGAAATCATGGAAAAGGAAACTGCAAAAAAACGCATAGCGGAGCTGAGTGAACAGCTGGAAAAATACAGCTATCAGTACTATGTGCTTGATGATCCTGAAATAAGCGATTACGAATTTGATATGCTTATGCAGGAGCTGAAATCACTGGAGGAGGAATTTCCCGAGCTTACTCTGCCGACCTCTCCGACGCAGAGGGTAGGCGGAACAGCGCTGAACACCTTTGAAAAGGTTGAGCATACCGTCCAGATGGCAAGCCTTCAGGACGTATTTTCACTTGAACAGGTTCAGAGCTTCATAAAAAAGAGCAGAGACGCACTGGGAGAGCCGCTTTATACTGTAGAGCCTAAAATTGACGGCTTATCAGTATCGCTGGAATATACTGACGGAATTTTTACAAGAGGTTCAACAAGAGGTGACGGCTTCGTAGGTGAAGATGTTACAGCCAATCTCAGAACGATTCGCTCTGTTCCGCTGAAACTGAAAAATGCTCCGGAGTATCTTGAGGTAAGAGGAGAAGTCTACATGCCGAGAGAAAGCTTCTTCGAGCTTGTTGAGGCTCAGGAAATCGAGGGCGAACAGCCTTTCAAGAATCCGAGAAATGCCGCAGCAGGTTCTCTCAGACAGAAAAATCCCAAGATCACAGCTCAGCGAAAGCTTGATATATTCATTTTCAACGTTCAGCAGTGTGAGGGACGTGAGTTCACATCGCATAAGGAATCGCTCGATTACCTGAAAGAACTGGGCTTTAAAACAGTACCGTCGTACAGGCTTTGCGGAGAATACGATGAAATCTGCGAAGAAATCAACCGTATCGGCGAGGAGCGCAGTAAACTCTCCTTTGACATAGATGGAGTAGTGATCAAGGTGAACGATCTTGCTCAGAGAGAAGCAATGGGAGCTACCGCAAAGACGCCGAAATGGGCGGTTGCATACAAGTTTCCTCCCGAGGAGAAGGACACGAAGCTGCTGGACATAGAAGTAAATGTAGGCAGAACGGGTGCAATCACTCCTGTGGCGATATTCGAGCCTATTATTCTTGCCGGAACAAGCGTATCGAGAGCAGTTCTTCACAATCAGGACTTTATAGATGAAAAGGATATCCGGATCGGCGATATAATCACAGTCCGCAAAGCAGGAGAGATAATTCCGGAGGTTCTGAGATCGGTGAGCCACAGTGAGGATTCCGTACCGTTCAGACTGCCGGAGGTTTGTCCCGTATGCGGAACGGCTTCTGTGAGGGACGAAGGAGAAAGCGTCCTGAGATGTCCGAATGTTGAGTGTCCTGCACAGCTTCTGAAGAATATGATTCACTTTGCGTCAAAGAATGCAATGAACATCGACGGTCTGGGACCTGCAAACATGAAGCTTTTCGTCGAAAGCGGACTTGTATCGTCTCCGGCGGATCTGTACACTCTTGAAAAGGAGCAGCTTCTGACGCTGGAGCGATTTGCAGAAAAGTCTGCTGACAATCTCCTGAAAGCAATAGAAAAGTCAAAGTCAGCAGAGCTTGACCGTCTGGTATATGCTCTTGGAATACGCAATATCGGTCAGAGAGCCGCAGTTCTGCTGTGCGGAAAATTCCCGTCAATGGACGAGCTTCTCAAAGCTGAAAAGGAAGATATAGCGTCGATCGAGGGCTTCGGAGACATCATGGCTGAGAGCGTTGTTACTTCGCTGAGAGAGTCTCACCGCATTGATCTGATCAACAAGCTCAGAGAAGCGGGAGTAAACATGGAATATACCAAGCAGAGCGTGGGAGACAACCGCTTCGAGGGAAAAACCTTCGTGCTGACCGGAACTCTCCCTACAATGAAAAGAAGCGACGCAAAGAAGCTTATTGAGAGCTTCGGCGGAAAGGTATCATCCTCTGTATCAAAGAAAACGGATTATGTGGTTGCAGGCGAGGAGGCTGGCAGTAAGCTTGTTAAGGCTCAGGAGCTTGGAATAGAGATTCTAAGTGAAGCAGACCTTCTGGAAAAAACGAGGTAGTATGGGTATAGATATCAGTCATATCGCAAAGCTCTGCCGGCTGAGAATAGATGACTCGGAGCTTGCGGAATTTGAAAAGGATATGGAATCAATTATTGCAATGGCGGATGCTCTTCCGGAGCTTGAGGACGTGAAGCTGACTCCTGATGTTTCAAATGCAATGAAGCTGCGAGAGGATAAGGCAGCTGCCGGTAAATTCACAAGAGACGAGCTTCTTGCGAATGCTCCTGAGGTGCATTCGGGCAGCCTTGCCGTACCAAAGACCGTGGAATAGGAAATCTGGAATATGAAGCTATATGAAAAAACTGCGGCGGAGCTTTCCGAAATGCTAAGGAACAAAAAGTGCAGCGCCGCTGAAATTCTGAATGATGTAAACGAGCGGATCAAAGCCGCAGAAGGAAAAATCGGAGCGTATGTGACTCTCAATAATAATGCAGCTGAAGAGGCGAGGGCAGTCGATGAATCTATAGCAAGGGGAGAGTCTGTACATCCTCTTGCAGGAATTCCCATTGCAGTCAAGGACAATATCTCCACAAGAGGAATCCGGACAACCTGTTCGTCCAGAATGCTGGAGAACTACATTCCTCCGTTTGACGCATCAGCTGTTGAGCGAATAAAAAATGCCGGAATGATAATTACCGGCAAGACAAATACGGACGAATTTGCAATGGGCAGCACCACCGAGACTTCGTATATGCACCCGACGAGAAATCCGCACAATACCGATTATGTTCCGGGAGGCTCGTCCGGAGGTTCAGCAGCGGCTGTTGCAGCAGGAGAAACGATCGTTGCTCTCGGTTCGGACACCGGAGGTTCGGTACGTCAGCCTGCGGCTCTTTGCGGAGCTGTGGGAATAAAGCCGACCTACGGAAGAGTTTCGAGATATGGACTGATTGCGTATGCATCGTCGCTTGAGCAAATCGGAGCTATCGGTAAGTCTGTCAGAGACGCTGCGATGGTCCTGGACTTAATAAGCGGACACGACCCGATGGATGCGACCTCTGCAATTTCAGAAAAGACGGATTATGCGCTGAATCTCAGAGAGACGGCAAAAGGACTGCGGATAGGAGTTCCTGACGAATACTTCTCAGAGAATATAGATGATGATGTCAAAGAAGCCGTGTACGGTGCACTGAAGCTTCTTGAATCAGAGGGAGCGCAGATTAAGAGAATTTCTTTGCCGGATACGCAGTTTGCGGTCAATGCATACTATATAATTGCTTCTGCGGAGGCGTCGTCAAATCTCGCAAGATACGACGGCGTTAAGTATGGTTATCGTGCGGAGAATTTCGACGGATTGACCGATATGTACGAAAAAACAAGGAGCGAGGGTTTCGGAAACGAAGTGAAGCGCAGAATCATGCTGGGAACATTCGTGCTGAGCTCTGGCTGCTGTGATAAATACTATAAAAGAGCAAAGCTGATGCAGCAAAGGATTTCAGAGGAGTTTTCCGAAGCTTTTACTGACTGCGATGTCATAGCGGCTCCGTCATATCCGTGTGCAGCGTTCAGAATAGGGGAGAGTGCAGGAGATCCCGTTGAGATGTACAGCAGGGATATCTGTACAGTAACGGCAAATATTGCTGGGCTTCCTGCGATAAGCGTACCGTGCGGAAAAAACAGTGCGGGACTGCCGCTGGGAATGCAGCTTATAGGAAATAAGTTTGCCGAACAGATCATTCTTGATGCAGCGAATGCTTACGAGAAGATCTGCGGCGGATTTAATACGCTTGCTGCGAATCTGTAATCCGAGGTGACTGAGATGAAGCAATATGAAACAGTTATAGGTCTTGAGATCCACGCAGAGCTGAATACAGAATCAAAAATATATTGCAGCTGCCGGAACGCATTCGGTCAGGAGCCTAATACACAGATATGTCCTGTCTGCATGGGACTTCCGGGAACTCTCCCGACGCTTAATGAAAAAGCTGTGGATTTCGCTGTAAGAATGGGACATGCCCTGAGCTGTAGGATCAACAGTGTTTGCAGGCAGGACAGAAAGAATTATTTTTATCCCGATCTGCCGAAAGCGTATCAGATATCTCAGGCAGACATTCCGCTGTGCGAGAACGGTCATCTTGAAATCATGATTGACGGAGCTGAAAAAACGGTTGGAATAATGAGAATTCACATAGAGGAGGATGCAGGAAAGCTTCTTCATGACGCATCGTATGCCGGCTCTCTTGCGGACTATAACCGCTGCGGAGTGCCTCTTATCGAAATAGTTACCGAGCCTGATATAAGAAGCTCGGGCGAGGCGAAGGCAGTTCTTGATACGATCAGGGGTATTCTCAGATATCTGGACATTTCCGACTGTAAAATGCAGGAAGGTTCGATACGCTGCGACGTTAATGTATCGGTTCGGGAGAAAGGTTCATCGGAGCTTGGAATCCGATGTGAGATGAAAAACGTAAACAGCTTCAGTGCCGCTGTGAGAGGCATAGAGTACGAAGCAAAGCGTCAGATCGGGATTCTTGAATCGGGCGGAGTTATCATTCAGGAGACCCGCCGCTGGGACGATGCAAAGGGAATGAGCTTCACTATGCGGACAAAAGAGGATGCTGAGGATTATCGTTTTTTCCCTGAGCCTGACCTTGGAACGATCGTTGTCAGCGAGGAGCGTATTGAGAAGCTGAAAGAGACTATTCCCGAGCTTCCCAACGCAAAGGTTTTCCGATATGTCAAGGAGCATGGGCTTCCGGAGACTGATGCGAGGCTCATTGCAGATGATATTGATAAGGCAAAGCTTTATGACGAGTGTACGGCTCTTGGAAAGTGCAGACCCAAAAGTGTGAGCAACTGGATTCTTGGGGATATATCAAAGTTCTGCAATGATACGGGCAGGAGCATTCTCGGAACTCCTCTGACGGCGGAGAAGCTTGCCGGACTTATTGCAGAGACCGAAAAGGGAAGAATCTCAAGCTCGGCAGCAAAGACTGTGTTCAGAGTAATAGTTGACGAGGGCGGAGAGCCTTGTGAGATCATTGAAAGACTTGGACTTGCCCAGAACTCGGATACTGAATCGCTGAAACAGCTTGCGGCTGAAATTCTCGCAGCGAATGAAAAGTCTGTCAGCGACTACAAAAACGGTAAAAAGAATGCATTGGGATATCTAGTGGGACAATGCATGAAAGCGTCGGGCGGCAGGGCGAATCCGGAAATTATCAGAGAGCTTCTTGAAAATCTTCTTAATGGATAAAAGAAAAAGAGGATACAGTAGAACCTGCATCCTCTTTTACACTTTGTTGTCAATTACTTAACGATAAATTTATCGATTTCCTTCAGGAAGTCGTCAGCATCCTCAGTGTGAGCATTGAGCTGAATCGGTTTGGAAAGGTCGAGGCTGAAGATACCCATAATGGACTTAGCGTCGATAGCATATCTGCCTGAAACGAGATCGATGTCAAATTCGTAACGCATAACGATGTTTACGAATTCCTTAACGTCATTGATTGCCTGAAGTGAAACTGTTGCCTTTGTCATACTATCTACCTCCTGAAATGCTGTCAGTAGTATTATTGTTTATTTCTTTTCCCGCAGTTTTTTGACTGCAAATATATGATACCATCCTTTAAAAAAAAAGTCAAGGGGCTTGAGTTATTTTCGGTAATTTAGTATAATAGAGATATGCTTTAAAAACATCTTTTTATTCACAACGAATAACTATTTATAGTGCATAAAAACTAACTGTTTATTTTATGCAGATTATACATAGAGGATAGAGCTGAATTTCATAGAAACGGGAGGAAAAATGCGTAAGATTTTCTTTATGACCTTTGGCTGCAAGGTAAATCACTACGAAACGGAATGTATGAAGTCTCTGTTCAGGGACAGCGGAAATGAAGTAGTATCAAGCTATACGGAAGCAGATGCCATAGTGATTAACTCATGTACGGTAACTTCCTCGGGAGACAGCAGAGTTCTTGCAGCACTGAGAAAGGTGCGAAAGGCTTGTCCGAACGCAGTCATTGCACTGACAGGCTGTTATCCGCAGGCATTCCGTGAAGAAGCGGAAAACATAGCCGAAGCCGATATAATCATCGGGACAAAGAACCGTTCGGAGATAGTGCGGCTTGTGGAGGATTACTTTGTTTTCGGCACACGAACTGTAAAGCTTTCGGAATACAAAAACGGCGACGAATACGAGTGTCTTACCTGCACGAGATTTGATGATAATACAAGAGCGTTTGTGAAGATTCAGGACGGCTGCAACCAGTTCTGTTCATATTGTATCATTCCCTATGCAAGGGGAAGATGCCGTTCAAAGCCGATTGACGTTCTGAAAAAAGAGGCGGAGCAGATTGCTCAGAGCGGCAAGAAGGAGATAGTTCTTTCTGGAATCAATCTTGCATTTTACGGCAGGGAATTCGGACTTGATCTTGCCGATGCCGCCGAAGTCTGTGCAGGCACCGACGGTATTGAGAGAGTGCGTCTCAGCTCTCTGGAGCCTGAAATGATGTCGGATGAGCTTCTGGAGAGACTTGCCGCATTGCCCGAGTTCTGTCCGCAGTTTCACTTGTCCCTGCAAAGCGGCTGCACAAGAACTCTGAAAGCGATGAACCGCAGATATACTGCTGAGGAATACTTTGAGCTTACGGAGCGAATACGCAGACATTTTCCCGAATGCTCGTTCACGACTGATGTAATGGTGGGCTTCCCCGGAGAAACAGAGGAGGATTTTGCAGAATCCGCAGAATTTGTGAAAAAAATCGGGTTCAGTCGGGTTCATGTATTCAGATATTCACGCAGAAAAGGAACTGTTGCCGACCGTATGGACGGACAGATTTCCGAGAATATCAAATCGGAGCGCTGGCACAGGATGACAGCCGCTGCGGAGGAGGCTAAGGCTGTATATCTGGAAAAGCAGGTCGGAAAAACAATTCCCGTTCTGTTTGAACGTGAAAACTGCACAGATTTCCACCACGGATATGCGCCTGATTATACATTAATAAAAATTCCTTGTAAAAATCCCAAAAAAAGTTTGCGTAATATGATATTTTGTGTTAAAATAGAAAAGAAGGAGTCGGATTGCTGTATCGGGAAACCGACAGAGCCGCTCGGATAAGAAGCACGCTGACCGCAACAGTGTGCTCGGATTAATAATTATATGATTATTTTCTATTGCGGAGAAATGGAGATTTTGTATGTCTGTATTCAGGATTTATGTAGAGAAAAAACCGGAATTCGCCGTTGAAGCACAGTCAGTATTAAATGATGTCCGTACAGCACTCAGACTCAGTGTTACAGGGGTAAGAATTCTTAACAGATACGACGCAGATAAGCTCAGTCAGGAGGATTTCGAGGCTGCAATCAGCACAGTATTTTCGGAGCCGGCTGTCGATGTAACATACGATGAGCTTCCGCCGCTTGGAATCAATGAGAGAATCTTTGCAGTTGAGTACCTGCCGGGACAGTTCGACCAGCGCGCCGACAGCTGTGAGCAGTGTATCCAGATTCTTCGTCAGGGCGAGAGATGCCGTGTGAGAAACGCAAGAGTATACATCGTCGAGGGAAATCTTACAGATGAGGAATTTGCACAGCTCAAATCCTATCTCATTAACCCTGTTGAGAGCCGTGAAGCTTCACTCGAGCCTGTAAAGACACTCGATACAAATTACGAGATTCCTACAACTGTTGAGGAGCTTGAGGGCTTTATCATGCTCAACGAAGCAGGACTCAAAGCATTCATTGACAAATTCGGACTTGCTATGGATCTTGACGACATCAAGTTCTGTCAGGATTACTTCCGCAATACCGAGAAGCGCAATCCTACAATCACAGAAATCAGAATGATCGACACATACTGGTCTGACCACTGCCGTCATACAACATTCCTCACAAATATCGAGGATGTTGACATCAAGACTCCCTACATCAAGGATACCTACGAGATGTACCTCAATGTCCGTGAGGAGCTTGGACGTCAGGAGAAGCCCATGACTCTCATGGATTTGGCAACAGTAGCAGTAAGAAAGCTCAAAGCAGACGGAAAGCTCAACGACCTCGACGAGAGCGAGGAAATCAATGCTTGTTCCGTAAAGATTAAGGTTGATATCGACGGTGAGCTTGAGGACTGGATTCTCATGTTCAAGAACGAAACTCATAACCATCCGACAGAAATCGAGCCTTTCGGCGGTGCGGCAACCTGCCTCGGCGGAGCAATCCGTGACCCGCTTTCGGGACGTTCCTATGTATATCAGGCAATGCGTGTAACAGGTGCGGCAAATCCGCTTGTTCCTGTAGAGGATACAATTGCAGGAAAGCTTCCTCAGCGAAAAATCACTGTTGGAGCAGCAAACGGCTACAGCTCATACGGCAACCAGATTGGTCTTGCAACAGGACATGTAGCTGAGGTATATCACCCCGGCTATGTTGCAAAGAGAATGGAGATCGGTGCAGTTCTCGGCGCAGCTCCTGCTGAAAATATCAGAAGAGAAGCTCCTCAGCCGGGAGATATCGTAATTCTTCTCGGCGGAAAGACAGGACGTGACGGCTGCGGCGGAGCTACAGGTTCATCAAAGTCACATACACTTGAGTCACTTGAAAGCTGCGGAGCAGAGGTTCAGAAGGGTAATCCGCCCGAGGAAAGAAAGCTCCAGAGACTTTTCAGAAAGCCAGAGGTTACTCAGATGATAAAGCGCTGCAACGACTTCGGTGCAGGCGGTGTTTCAGTAGCAATCGGCGAGCTTACAGACGGACTTGTAATCAACCTCAATGCAGTTCCAAAGAAGTACGATGGACTCGACGGAACGGAAATCGCAATCAGCGAGTCTCAGGAGAGAATGGCTGTAGTTATTGCCGCTGAGGACCTTGATAAGTTCATGGAGGAAGCTAAGAAAGAAAACCTCGAAGCAACTTTCGTAGCAGATGTTGTTGCAGAGCCTCGTCTCAAAATGAACTGGAACGGCAATACGATCGTTGACCTTTCAAGAGAGTTCCTCAACTCCAACGGAGCTCCGAAATATACAAATATCACAATCGAGGAGCCTTGTGACGCTTCCGTACATGAGCCTGCCGACTGTGCAGATTCATGGACAGAGCTTATGTCAAATCTTAACGTATGCTCACAGAAAGGACTTATCGAGAAATTTGACTCCACAATCGGCGCTGGAACAGTCCTCATGCCGTTCGGCGGAGTGTACCAGATGACTCCTTCACAGGCAATGGCAGCTAAAATTCCCGTACTCAAGGGTGAGACAAAAACCTGCTCACTCATGGGCTGGGGATATAATCCGGATGTTTCCGAAAAGAGCCCTTACCATGGCGCAATGATGGCTGTAATCGAGTCGATTGCTAAGGTAGTTGCAGCAGGCGGCTCATACAAGCATTGCTGGCTGACATTCCAGGAATATTTCGAGAGAACTCAGAACGATCCCAAGCGCTGGGGCAAGCCAATGTCAGCACTTCTCGGAGCATTCAAGGCTCAGCTCGAAATGGGATGCGGCTCGATCGGCGGAAAGGACTCGATGTCAGGTACATTCGAGCAGATCGACGTACCTCCGACGCTCGTATCATTTGCAGTTTCGACAGCAAGCGCAGATAAGATAGTTTCCACAGAATTCAAGTCAGCAGGCAGCGACGTTATCATGATAACTCCTGACTACGACGAGAACGGACTCCCCGTATTTGACAGCGTAAAGAGCTGCTTCGACAAGGTTGAGGAGATCATTGCTTCCGACCGTGCAAATGCAGTCTGGACTATCGGCTACGGCGGTGTTGCCGAGGGTATCGCAAAGATGTGCTTCGGCAACAAGATCGGTTTTGAATTTACATCACGCCTGACCTCACAGCAGCTGTTCAGACCCTGCTACGGCGCTTTCATTATTGAACTCAAGGGCAGCGCAATGCCTTATGAAAATGTAATTGGTAAGACTATTGAGGATTATAAGGTTCTCTGCCTTGATTATACACTCAGCCTTGATTCTCTCCAGAGAGTATGGGAGGGCAAGCTTGAATCCGTATTCCCATGCAGAATCAAGACAACAGACACAACTCCTGAGAAGTATTCTTATGAGAACAAAACAAAGCTCTTCCCTGTAATCAAGGCGTCCAAGCCTAAGGTTATCATCCCTGTATTCCCGGGAACAAACTGCGAATACGATACAGCAAGAGCATTTGAAAAGGCAGGCGCAGAGGCTGAAACTGTAGTTATCAGAAATCTCTCCGCAGGCGATATTGAGGAGTCTGTTGACTACTTTGAGAAGGCAATCAGAAGCTCGCAGATCATCATGATTCCCGGCGGCTTCAGCGGCGGTGACGAGCCTGAGGGAAGCGGAAAGTTCATTACAGCATTCTTCCGTAATCCTAAGATCAAGGAAGCTGTTCACGAGCTTCTCAAGAAGCGTGACGGACTTATGCTCGGTATCTGCAACGGATTCCAGGCACTTATCAAGCTTGGTCTTGTTCCTTATGGCGAGATCGTTGACATGGCTGACGATGCACCGACTCTTACATTCAACACAATTGCACGTCACCAGTCGATGATGGTCAATACAAGAATTGCTTCAAATAAGTCCCCGTGGCTCTATGGCTGCGAGGTCGGAGATATTCACGCAGTTCCGATTTCTCACGGTGAGGGACGCTTCGTTGCTCCTCTTAGCCTCATTCAGAGACTTGCAAGCAACGGTCAGATCGCAACTCAGTACGTTGACCTCGATGGAAATCCGACAATGGATATAAGATACAACCCCAATACCTCAATTGACGCAATCGAGGGAATCACTTCACCCGACGGACGAGTTCTCGGCAAGATGGGTCACAGCGAGCGTAAGGGCTGCTGCATCTGCAAGAATGTTCCCGGTGAGAAGGATCAGAAGATCTTCGAGAGCGGCGTTGCTTACTTCAAGATTTAATGAAATATTATATGGGCGGCATCATTGCCGCCCTTTTTGTTCCTCCGACTCTCAGCGAAAATTACATTTAATGTCCGATAAAACAGCAATTTTTAAAGAATATGCAGGAATATGATAAAAAAGACTTGATTTTAGTGCAGAAATGATGTATAATAATTTTATATGCTAAGGCGATAACTCCGCCTTAAATATGAAAGGAGTAATTATATGATTTATTCTCATGAAGTTGAAACAATGTGCCCTATCGCACAGGGCGTTGCTCACGGCGCTGCTCCGATTCCGGAAGAAGCTAAATGGGTAAAAGCTAAGGAAATCAAGGATATTTCAGGCTTCACACACGGTGTGGGCTGGTGTGCACCTCAGCAGGGTACATGTAAGCTTACACTCAACGTTAAGGAAGGTATCATCCAGGAATGTCTCGTTGAAACAATCGGATGTTCAGGTATGACACATTCTGCTGCTATGGCTTCCGAGATCCTTCCCGGAAGAACAATTCTTGAGGCTCTTAACACAGACCTCGTTTGCGACGCTATCAATACAGCTATGAGAGAGCTTTTCCTCCAGATCGTTTACGGTCGTTCACAGAGTGCTTTCTCAGAGGGCGGTCTCGTAGTTGGTGCAGGTCTTGAGGATCTCGGTAAGGGACTTCGTTCACAGGTTGGTACAATGTACGGTACACTCGCAAAGGGTCCCCGTTACCTCGAAATGACAGACGGCTATGTAACAGGTCTTGCTCTCAATGAGGATGACGAAATCATCGGTTACCAGTTCGTAAACTTCGGCAAGATGATGGACTTCATCAAGGCAGGCGACGACGCTAATACTGCTTTTGAGAAGGCTAAGGGTCAGTACGGAAGAGTTGCTGACGCTGTTAAGATTGTTGATCCCAGAAAAGAATAAGGAGGACTTGTAAAATGGCTTTATTTGAATCATATGAGAGAAGAGAAAAGCAGATTCTCGCAGTTCTTGAGCAGTACGGCATCAAGACAATTGAAGAGTGTGCTGATGTTTGCAAGGAAAAAGGTCTCGATATTTACAAGCTCGTTGAAGGTATTCAGCCTATCTGCTTCGAGAACGCTAAGTGGGCTTACACAGTAGGCTGCGCTATCGCTATCAAGAAGGGCTGCACAAAGGCTGCTGACGCTGCTGCTGCAATCGGTGAAGGTCTCCAGGCTTTCTGTATTCCTGGCTCTGTTGCTGATCAGAGAAAGGTTGGTCTCGGTCACGGTAACCTCGGAAAGATGCTTCTCGAGGAGGAGACAGAGTGCTTCGCATTCCTCGCAGGTCACGAGTCATTCGCTGCTGCTGAAGGTGCTATCGGTATCGCTGAGAAGGCTAACAAGGTTCGTCAGAAGCCCCTCAGAGTTATCCTCAACGGTCTTGGTAAGGATGCTGCTCAGATCATCGCAAGAATCAACGGCTTTACATATGTAGAGACAGAGATGGATTACCACACAGGCGAGGTTAAGGAAGTATTCCGCAAGGCATACTCCGAGGGCCTCCGTTCAAAGGTTAACTGCTACGGCGCTAACGACGTAACAGAGGGTGTTGCTATCATGTGGAAGGAAAATGTTGACGTTTCCATCACAGGTAACTCCACTAACCCCACAAGATTCCAGCACCCTGTTGCAGGTACATATAAGAAGGAGCGCACTGACGCTGGCAAGAAGTACTTCTCAGTAGCTTCAGGCGGCGGTACAGGACGTACACTTCACCCTGATAACATGGCTGCAGGTCCTGCTTCCTATGGTATGACTGATACAATGGGAAGAATGCACTCTGACGCTCAGTTTGCAGGTTCTTCTTCAGTTCCTGCTCACGTTGAGATGATGGGACTCATCGGTATGGGTAATAACCCGATGGTTGGTGCTACTGTTGCTTGCGCTGTTGCTGTTGAAGAGGCTATGAAGTAATCATAAAATCGGTTTTTTCAGCTTTATATAACTGATAAATCAAGTTAGACACGTCATTTTCGGTTTTTCCGTGTGATGTGTCTAACTTTTTTATTATTTGTCATTTTCTGAGGAGTGACATTGAGATTGAATTAACAAAAATGGCTGTCGAGGCACCCTCTATAAGGAAGGTGCCCCAATGTGCCTCTTGTATCTAAACTGAATAATTGATTTCGTTAAGCGGTGCAGCCATTGGCTATGCCGTTTTTACTTTGCGTTCCGATATCCGCTTGACCTTTTCAATAATGAGATCCAATCTTCTACAGTTGGACACCAATGGTGTTTTGTGTTATTCACCCCGAAGAGCTTTGCGAACTTCCCGATATTCCTCAGGCAGTTCACCCAGAGTCATATTGCGGGGAACAGATGTTGTTCCTGTTTCCTTTGCCGTTTTGTAATACCATTCTTTAAATTCAAGGGTTTTAAGCGTTTTGCTTAAATCATCGATCTGAGCCTTTACCGCCTCTTTTTGCTTGATGATAAGAGTAAGCCGCTCGTCAATAGTATCATCGCCCTGCATAGACATTTCAATAAAATGTTTAATGTTCGTAAGGCTCATCCCGGTCTTTTTCAGGCATTCAATAACCTGCAGCCATTCAAAGTCTGCATCCTTGAACATTCGGATACCGCCGCTGGAGCGTTCAACAAACGGGAGCAAACCTTCTTTATCGTAATATCTGAGCGTAGAGGGGGCAACCCCTAAGCGTTTTGCCATCTCACCAACCGTATAGAGCATTATGTACCTCCAAAGAAATTGTGAACTTTTATAAAAAGGTCTTGACTTAAAGTTGACTTTAACTTGTATAATGAACTTGAACTCATTATACACTATAATTTCTTAAACGTCAAGGAGGTACAATTATGGAATATGTAACTTTATCAAATGGTATCAAGATGCCTATACTCGGCTGCGGTGTGTATCAGGTGACAAAGGACGAATGCGAACGATGTGTACTGGATGCGCTGAAGGTTGGCTATCGCTCCATTGATACTGCACAGTCCTACTTTAATGAGGAAGAAGTCGGCAATGCTATTGCAAAAAGCGGTATTCCCCGTGAAGAAATCTTCCTTACCACAAAGGTCTGGATCGAGCACTATGGTTATGAGGAAGCAAAGGCTTCGGTGTTGGAGTCGATGAGAAAATTGCAGGTAGACTATCTTGATCTCTGCTTACTTCATCAGCCTTTCGGAGATGTGTACGGTGCATACCGTGCATTAGAAGATCTGTACGATGAAGGCAGGATCCGTGCTATTGGTATTTCTAACTTTTATGCGGACCGTATGATTGATATTGCCGCATTCTCCCGAATCAAACCTATGGTCAATCAGATCGAGGTACATCCTCATCACCAGCAGAACGAGAGCAAGAAGTGGCACGACAAATACGGCGTTCAGGTTGAAGCGTGGGCGCCTTTTGGCGAAGGCAGAGGCGGTATGTTTGAACTGCCCGAACTGAAAGCTATCGGTGAAAAATACGGAAAGACGGTAGCTCAGGTCATTCTGCGTTGGCATTTGCAGAGAGGTGTTGTAGTTATTCCGAAATCTACACATATCGAGCGTATGGAAGAAAATTTCAATGTATTTGACTTTGAGCTGACAGCCGAGAATATGGCAACTATCGCCGATCTTGATAAAAAACAAAGCTCTTTCTTCTCTCATACCGATCCCGGTATGGTCGAATGGTTTGTGAAAATGGTGGAGGAGCGAAAAAAGAAGCACGACTGCACTAAAGAGGAGAAGAACTGGTGATGAAAAGATTATTTTGTCTTTTTCTTTGCCGTTCTGCTGTTTTCGTTGGCAGCTTGCAACAATACTAATACCGCCCTGTAAAGGATGGTGTTTATATTAAAGGTGCGGTGATCCCTTTTACGAGCAGTTTATGACAAATGCCGATGCTGTAAGAGAAGCAGGGGTAAGTAGAACATTGCTATAACGGTCAGCCTCACGGCTTCAGATCCGGAAACGCAAACTCAATTGGGTTTCCGAATTTGACAAGTGGCTGACAAATATTTATGAAAATAATTAAGGAGATTTTGATATGAGCAAGAAGATTTTGATTTTATCGGGCAGTCCCCGAAAGAACGGTAACTCCGATATTCTCTGCGATGAGTTTATGAAGGGTGCCATTGACGCAGGCAATGAAGTGGAGAAAATCCGTGTTGCAGAAAAGAATATCGGATATTGCCGTGCTTGCTACGCCTGCAAAACCGGTGCCTGCGCCATTAAAGACGATATGGCAGAGGTATTGCAGAAAATGATTGATGCTGATGTTATCGTGCTTGCAAGTCCCGTGTATTTCTATTCCATTGATGCACAGCTCAAGGCGCTAATCGACAGAACGGTTGCACGCTGGCTCGAAGTCAAGGATAAAGAATTTTATTACATTGTCACCGCCGCTGACGGTGAAGAAGCGGCAGCAGAAACGACAATTGCCTGCTTCCGTGGCTATGCTGACTGTGTAAACGGAGCAAAAGAAATGGGCATTGTTTACGGTATGGGCGTTTACAACAAGGGCGAGGTCAAGGATACAAAGGCAATGCGTGAAGCTTATGAAATGGGACTGAAAGTGCGGATGGTATAGGATAACACACGGTAACAAAGGGACTGTAAGGTACGAGGTAAAACAAGGTCGAACTAAAATAAGCACACTTTTGAATTAGCAAGGTTTTTAGCAGGAATTCAAGGGATAGGGAGTCCGCAACCTAAGACAAAAGGAATACTCACCGAGCAGAAGCCGAGCTGAGCAAACAAGGACACCCTAAGAAAAAGTAAAGCCGAAAACCTTGAAAAATCAAGGCTTTCGGCTTTTTTGTGGCGTCTCTGCCCGGATTCGAACCGGGGGCGTTCCGCTTAGGAGGCGGACCCTCTATCCTGCTGAGGTACAGAGACGTGTATGAAATTTTATCAATATTACCGCTTGCCTTTTCATCAAAGGCAAGCGATAGAGTATAATCGCAGAACAAATACTATTATACATCAAAATCAGCATAAATGCAAGAGAAGAGGGAAAATTTATATATTGAATTAATTGCGCCGAATGATATCTCAGAGAAAATTTACAATGTAATGCAAATATAAGGTGCTAGCAAAGCAGCGGATGTCTTACAGTACACAGTTTTTTGAATCAAATTCACACTTAATTAGGAATTGAATTTACACGCCGATATATTGCTTAATATTGTACGACTGGGCATTTATATCAAAAGTTTCAATGTGCGGAACACCATTTTCGTATATCCAGCGTTCAATATATATCGGTTTTACAGCGAATAGCCGTTCGTTTTTTAATGATGTATAAGCATCATAAGAGCCTTTGAAGCATTCTTTAAAACAATTGCAAAAAGAAGTGTTTTGCAAAGGGTGCCCTATTTCTTTACAAATTCCTTCAATCTGTATGTTGTCTATACACAATGCTGCATTGGGATTATTTGAAAGTTGGCGGTATTTCCTAAAAGTAACATCAGTTTGAAAATAGAATATTCCATTAATCTGTACAACGCTCATCATTCGTGAGGATACAGTGTTATTGTCTGACGTTGAAAGTACCATTTTTCTTCCTTTACCGAAATCTGAAAGAAAATTTTCAAACCTGTTTTGAAAAATATTCATTTGCTCCTCCGAAACTGTATTTGACTTTATTTCATTATATCACAGCGTCCAAAGAAAGTCAATTAATATCAGTATAGCCCATATCGAAGTTGACAACATAGTTGTTGAAGCTATTGAAATAACCATAACGCATAAGCGTCATATAGTATCGTGGTAGTTATTGTCACACCTTGTATTCTATCAAAAGCGGTAAATGCTCGCTGAACAGGGAGCAGCTGCCAGCTTGCCGTTGATTTCTCTGATTGCATCACCGAATTCATAGACTTTTTCTTGCAGTGCGTGGGAAAATGGTATCATCGTTTCCGTGTCCGACGGATTGAGAATTACCAACAATCGCTCAGTATCATTCGTTCTGGTGTAGGCAAGAGGATATTTGTCCTTTTCGGCATAGACAAATTCTATCTCACCATTTGACTGTAATGCGGTATGTGCCTGCCGTATTGCAATCAGTCGTTTCACCTCGCAAAGCAGCGAATCAGAATCAGTGAGCTGTTCCTTAACAGTAGGGCGGTCTGCCGCATTATCCTGCGGAATATAAAGCGATTCTTTCGGTGCATTGCTGAATCCTGCATTCAAGCTGTCATCCCACTGCATAGGTGAGCGTGAACCTGTCCGACCGTAACCGCCCTCGACCGAGGTCAGTCCTTCCACATATCGCATACCGATCTCATCGCCGTAATAAATGAATGGCACACCGGGCATTGTCATCAGAAAAGCAAAAGCGATCTTCAGCTTATCTCCGTGAATGGAGTGCGAAAGCCTATCCATGTCGTGATTGCCTGAGGGAATGCAGATCAGTCCCTTTCGTTCGCTCTTTTCGCAGCTTTCCTTGTATTTTTTCACAAATTCCGAAACATCGCCATTGCCTGAAAAGAAAGGAGCCTCGCAGCGGAACAGATCATTATAATGCGAAGGCCCGAAATGCAGCAGAAAGTCCATGTGAAAGCCGCCCTGCAGGCTCTTATCCGGCTCACCCCATTCCGATATCATTACGGCATCTGGAAATTCTGCATCAAGAAATGCACGGATATTCTGCCATACCTTGATTGTACCTTTTCCATCCTCATCGCACTTCACCAGAGAACCAGCCATATCGACACGAAATCCGTCACAGCCCATGGTAAGCCAGAAACGCATGATGTCCTTGACTGCCTTGATTGTTTCCTGCGGCCCGTCATCATCAACGCTTTGCTGCCATTTCTTCTGCGGATCGGGTTTGTAATAACCATAATTCAGAGCGGGCTGATGAGAAAAGAAATTGACACCGCAGCTTCCGTCACGATCTGAGATTCCCCTGATAGAAGCGCAGCCTGTCGGCTCTTCCCAGATATTGTCCGTCCAGATATATCGGTCGCTGAACTCGTTTCTTTCCGATTTCATGGACTGCCTGAACCATTCATGATCGACCGAGGTATGCCCCGGCACAAGGTCAAGCAGAATGTGCATATCCCGCTTATGTACCTCGTCAAACAGCAGCTTTAGTTCCTCATTTGTGCCATATCTCGGAGCAGTTTTGTAATAGTCTGATACATCATATCCTGCATCCCGAAACGGAGACTCAAAGCAGGGATTGAGCCATATCGCTGTACACCCCAGATCCTTGATATAGTCAAGCTTTTCTATGATTCCATTGAAATCACCGATTCCGTCCGCATTGCTATCCTTAAAAGATTGCGGATAGATTTCGTAAAACACTGCATTATATAGCCATGCAGGTAAGTTTCTATACATTTTCGTTTGACCTCCTGTTGTAATTTTCACTTATATATGCTTCTGTTTTTGAAAAGCAGCACTTTAAATATTTCGATGCAAAACGCTGCTGAAGGAATCGCTCGAATTCTCATACAGCTTTTTGAACTCACTGGGAGTGCAATGCTTTATTTCCTTGAATACACGATTGAAGGTTGTCAGGCTTGTGAATCCCGAACGGAAAGCGACTTCGTTTATTGTAAGATCCGGATCCAGAAGCAGCATCTCTGCCGCCTTGATCCTCCGGCAGTTTATATACTTGACATGAGACATTGAGCTGAACTGCTTGAAAACTCTTGAGAAATGATACTTGCTGTAGCCGGCAATATCTGCCAGAGTTTCAAGCGAAATATCATTCATATAGTTCTTGTCAACGAACTTGATTACTCTGCTGAACTTTTTATTAAACTTTTGCAGATTTTCTTCGCTGTCTGAAAGTGCGCTGGACTGCTTTTCAAGCTGATATTCACGAACAGCTGTCAGCATATTGATCAGATGCAGATATATCTTAGTGTCGGCGAGAACTCTGTCGGAGAAATACTCGGAATAAATGTCGATCATGCACTTCTGTGCAAATATGTGCAGCTTTTTATCAGATTCGGGAGTAATCAGAGTCACCGCAGAATATGACTGCTGTATTGCTTCAAGTGCGAAATTATTTCTGAGAACCTCACTGTCGCACTGAAATATAAGTCGCCTCCCTTTGCATGCAGGCAGTCTGTGAAGCTCTCCTGGCGGAATGATTATAATATCCCTTTCATTCAAAAGAAATATCTGTCCGTCTGTGCAGACAGTGTAGCAGTTTTCAAGTGGCATAATGATTTCCACTGCGTTATGCCAGTGAGTAGGATATTCTTCATATTCACAGTTGTCGTAAAGCATCACGAACCGGGTTCTGTCGTACTCTACTGTTTCGTATTCTCCTGAAAGATGCTTGATCATGCTGTATCACCTCTGACGCTTTTTATTCTCTGTTATTATTATACACTAATTTCTGAGCGTTTTCAATTGTGATTTTAACTGTTATTGATCAGGCATCTTCGCTGCCAGGGCTTTACCAACGGCTTACCACGGAAATCAATTTTAAAAAGCACACATAAATATTAATATTGATTTCCGTGAACATAAATTCAGCGCAGCTTCATTTTCGTTTATTTCATCAGCTCATCCGTCAGCCGCATAATTTCCGGGGCAATTTTCTCCCGTTCCTTTTTAACAACATAATTATACAGCGGATATGCGGATGATACCACAGCTATTCCGATCACGCCGACAATCACACCAAGTATAAACAGACTGCTGCCCCACACCATGCAGCAGCACATTCCAATGCCAAGCAGCAGTGATCCCACAATTCCGACTATTATTGAATACATAGTCCCTTTTTGGGTAACACCTGCATCCAGTCTGCGGAGCTGCTCCATTTTGTCTGCTTCCTTTGGTACATATTTTTCACGGATCTTCTTGATTTCCTCCTGCTGCTTTGCGGAATAAGTATAACTGAAGGAATTATTATCCTTTGGATTTTCCATAATTATATTCCTTTCTTCATAGTATTGATTGCTTTTGTTGATTTCACGATCATGTACACGGACATGACAAGTACGATAACGCTTACACCGGCACCTGTTGCACCTATCATTATGAGGTCAAAGTAAGGCGAATTCTCTTCGCTGCCAAACTGCGAGAGCATTGCCGTTTCCAGTGACAGCATTGAAACAAGTGCTGCTGCAAGATTGATCACCTTTGCCGTTGTCATAACTGGACTATGATATTTGTGATATTTGACGATATTCACGATTGCATTGATAGTGATATAGAAGGTGTAAGCTGCCATCACATAAATCAGGATTCCTGCGTACTCAAAGCCCTTGTTCTGCTTGATTACCAGAATCACTACGCCTGACAATGCAAGATTCAGCGTTAAAAGAATGACTGCACACAGACGGGAGCGGCGAAACTCAAGACACTGATTTTTGCCGATGCCGATTCTGTTTACAAAGCGCACCAGCAGAAAACGCATGACCGCCAGAATGATGTAGTACACCGCAAGTGTGATGAACCATACAGACCGATACCATATTCCGGAGAAGAGATTGACTGCAGCATACAGCAGATTCACTCCAAGAGAGCAGTAAAGCGTAACATGGGTACGGAACGGCATATCCGTCATAAAACGTCCGCCTACAGGATGATCATAAACCCTCTTCTTTGCATTTTTATAGTACTGCGGGAATGTTTTTATGCAGGCAAGTACGATCACCGACAGCGTATAAAATGACAGCACATAGGTCACATATGCAGCCGGATGTGCGTCATGCCCTCTCATAAACGTGTAGATCAGTGCAGTCGTACAGAGCACCGTGAGCAAGATCATAACCCATAGCGGCGGATACAGAAGCTTTTTAACTGTTATTTTCCAGTCTTTCATGACAATTCCTCCGTATCTTTACAGTGAATGTACTTCCCCTGCCTTTAACGCTTTCCACACCTATCTCTCCATGCATAATATCCACTACACGCTTCACGAGGGCGAGACCTAAACCATTGCCCTGCGTGGCATGGGAGGTATCGCCCTGATAGAATTTTTCAAAAATATGCGCTCCCACTTCAGGGGACATGCCGCAGCCTGTGTCGGAAACACTCACTGTCGCACAGCTGTCGTCAGCCGTGAGCGAGACCGATACTGTTCCGCCGCTTTCCGTAAATTTAAATGCATTGGACAGCAGATTATTCCAGACAAGCGCAAGCAGCTCCGCATCGGAAGAGATGAGGATATCATCTTCAATTTCTGTTACAATATCAATATTTTTCTTTTCCCAGATATCCTCAAACTGCAAAAGACACTCACAGAGCTGCTCACCGAGGTCATATTCTGCCGCAGTCGGGAAAATCTGCTGGTTCTCGAGCTTGTTGAGCTTTAAAATATTAGTAATCAGACTTGCAAGTCTGCGTGCACTCTCTGTAATGCCTTTGGCATATTCCAGCCGTTTTTCCTCAGACAGATCCGGCTGCTGGAGCATTGTGCCGTAATTCTGCATCACAGCAAGCGGTGTTTTAAGCTCGTGGGAAACATTTGCTATAAAGTCCGTGCGGAGGGTTTCCGTACCGGACAGCTCCTCCGCAATTTTGTTGAAACACTCAATAATCTCATTAAAGCTTTCCTCACCATAAGCGCCGTTGATCTTCTGAATACGAACACTGAAATCGCCCTGCATAATTTTCTCAGCTGCATCTGTAATTTTCTTGATAGGTCTTCTGACCATCAGTTTGCGCCGGATACTATCTGCAAATGTAAACAATCCGCTCAGAGCCACTACATTCAGGAATGTCAGCTTTGCCGCTGTATTCAGATGCTCGTCTGTGAATGTAATTCCCAACGTCTTGGAAAGTGTTGATACAAACAGCATCATACAGCAGGTTATAACAAATGCCGCCAGAAGGAAAAAGGCAATATAGTAATTCAGTGAGCGCAGGATCCTATGATAATCCGGCTTTTTCATTTCAGCACCGCCTTGTATCCCAGCCCGCGAACAGTGACAATTTCAAAATCCCTGCACTCCGCAAGCTTACTGCGAAGCTTTGTCATGTACACATCAACAGTGCGGGGACCGGAGGATGTGTCTGCATCCCAGAACTCATCCATAAGCTGAGTACGGGTAAAAGTCTTTTTGGGGTAAGACAAAAGCTTGTACAAAAGGCTGAATTCACGGTTTGTCATGGGGATTTCTTCATCATTCAGGTAAGCAGTATGCTCATCAACATCCATTGTAAAGTTACCCACAGTCAGCTGGCGGCTGGAGGCGATTTTAGCACGGCGCAGAAGTGCCCCGATTCGCAGAAAGAGCTCGTCAAGGTCGATTGGCTTTACCATATAATCGTCAATGCCCACACGATAGCCGCGCTGCTTCGCTGCAAAGTCATCCCTTGCAGTCATGAACAGAATTGGGATATCCTCATTGAGCGAACGAACTGTTTTTGCAAACTCAAAGCCGTCAATTCCCGGCATCATAATGTCTGAAATGATTAGGTCAAACATATTTTCATACATGGCGTCGTAAGCGTCGTCGGCGTTCAGACAGCCAGTTGCTTCATAACCGCTGCGGTTTAGAAATGCACAGACTGTATGATTCAGATCACGGTTATCCTCTACCACTAATATCTTGAACATCGGTTACCTCCAATGGTTTTTTATTTATTATAACATGCGATTGTTAAAGTTGTGTTTGCATTCGGGCATTTTTGAAAATTATTCTGAAAACGCAGCAATCTCAGATTTCACCATGATTTCATACAGATCAGAGACAATTGGCGTTCAAGAGCTTATCTTTGAGAAGAGTCATAAGCAAAAAAGTCTTGAAAACGCAGTAATTTCAAGCGTTTCCAAGACTTGTAATGATCTGGTGCCGGTGACCGGGGTCGAACCGGTACGGTATCGCTACCAACGGATTTTGAGTCCGTCACGTCTGCCAATTCCATCACACCGGCACATAATATTTATATTATATCATTACAATGCCATTTTGTCAAGCAAAGAATTTTATTTTAAAAAATTAACTGTAAAAATATCCCTTGCATTTGATTCTGAATTGTGATATCATATTAGTAATTGTACTATTGTAGGAAGGGAGATATCTCACTCTAACATGACTAAGAAAAATAATTATGGTAATGAAAGTATTACAATGCTCAAGGGTGCCGATAAAGTAAGAAAACGTCCTGCTGTTATTTTCGGCTCAGACGGTCTCGACGGCTGCGAGCATTCTATTTTTGAAGTTATTTCCAATTCCATCGACGAAGCTCGTGCAGGATTCGGAAACAAAATCATTATCACTCACTATAGAAATCATGATATTGAAGTAGAGGACTTCGGCAGAGGCTGTCCCGTGGATTTCAATAACTCAGAGCAGCGCTATAACTGGGAGCTTGTTTACTGTGAGCTTTATGCAGGCGGAAAATACGACGCTGCTGCGGAGTCCTATGAGTATTCATTGGGACTGAACGGTCTGGGTCTGTGCGCTACGCAGTTTTCCTCTGAATTTATGGATGTTGAAGTCATCCGTGACGGATTCAAGTATTCCCTGCATTTTGAAAAGGGAAATAATGTAGGCGGTCTTAAAAAGGAAGCCTGCCGTAAAAAACAGACAGGAACTAAAACACGCTGGCGTCCCGACCTTGACGTATTTACTGATATAGCCGTTTCAGATGAATATTTCCATGATATTCTGAAAAGGCAGGCTGTTGTAAATCCTAATATCCTCTTTGTGTTCCGCTCGGAGAATGAAGCCGGCGGATTTGATGAAACCGAATTCGTTTATGAAAATGGTATAACTGATTATGTTACCGAAATAGCAGATGGCAAGGCTCTTACATCAATTCAGCACTGGCAGACCGACAGAAAGGGTAAGGACCGTGAGGACAAGCCTGAATACAAGGTCAAGCTTGATGTTGCACTTACTTTCTCTAATAAGGTTAAATGTATCGAATACTACCACAACTCAAGCTTTCTTGAACATGGAGGTTCTCCTGAACGAGCTGTAAAGCAGGCTTTTGTGTCACAGATCGACTCATATCTGAAGCAGAATAATGCTTATCTCAAAAACGAGGGAAAGATTACATTCAATGATGTTGAAGAGTGTCTGGTACTTGTATCATCCTCGTTCTCTACCCAGACCTCCTATGAGAATCAGACGAAAAAGGCTATTACCAATAAATTCATCTACGAGGCTATGACGGATTTCCTAAAGCATCAGATTGAAATTTATTTCATCGAAAATCCCGACGAAGCCAATAAAATCGCCGAACAGGTTCTCCTTAACAAGAGAAGCCGAGAGAATGCCGAGAAAACCCGTCAGAACATGAAAAAGAAGCTTTCGGGTACTATCGACCTTGCAAACATGGTCGAAAAATTCGTTGACTGCCGTACTAAGGATACCTCCAGACGTGAAATATATATCGTGGAGGGCGACTCGGCTCTCGGTTCGGTAAAGCTTGCCCGTGACGCTGAGTTTCAGGCAGTTATTCCTGTCCGAGGAAAAATCCTCAACTGCCTTAAAGCTGACTACACAAAAATCTTCAAAAGCGAAATCATCACGGATCTGCTGAAAGTTCTCGGCTGCGGAGTCGAGGTCTCCGCAAAGGCAAACAAGGAGCTTTCCACATTTAACATAGAGAATTTCCGCTGGAGTAAAATTATAATCTGTACCGATGCCGATGTTGACGGATTCCAGATTCGTACTCTGATTCTCACTATGCTTTATAGGCTGACTCCTACTCTTATCCGTGAGGGATACGTCTATATTGCGGAATCTCCGCTCTTTGAAATCAACACAAAGGAGAAAACCTACTTCGCCTATACCGAAAAGGAAAAACAGCGTATTCTCGAGCTTATCGGCACAAAGAAGCATACTATACAGCGCTCTAAAGGTCTCGGTGAGAATGAACCCGATATGATGTCGCTTACTACCATGAATCCCGATACACGCCGTCTGATTAAGGTTTCCGTTGAGGATGTCGAGGAGTCGGCTCAGGTATTTGAAATGCTCCTCGGAGACGATTTGCAGGGACGTAAGGATTATATCTCCGAGCATGGAAGCGAATACCTTGAGCTTGCGGATATAAGCTGAGGAGGGTTAAGATTATGTATTATGCTCCTGATGACATAACATTTATTTGCGTTATCGGTATTTTCTGCGTTTTGATTCCGCTTTACCTTACTGTCAGAAACGTCATGTGCCTATTCGCTAAAAAGACCGCTTCCGCAGCTGCTGATATTATATCCATACTTTGGGGACTTTTTCTGTCAATAATAGTCGCACTGTTGTTTTTCAATCTCTCATCTCTGGTGGATTCGGACTATGATGACCAAATCTATCCGCATGAGCTTCACAGACCTCTCCACAGCGAATACGGTAACATTATTATATGGATTCTTATTTTTGCTGTAATAGCTCTCCTTGTTCTGTGTATTTTCAAGCCTGAAAAGCTTTCACCGATTATTTCTGCTGTTTCAATCGCTCTTACTATTATGGGAATCGCCGTATTTGCTTTTATTCTGATTCAGCTGGCAGCAAATTTCAATGCATTTCATATGCTGGTATATTTTTACTTCTTCAACATAATTATGATAGCTGTAAGGCGGATTCGTTTTCATATTACCGAGCATGTAAGATTAATCAACGAGCGAAAAACTGTATTCCGCTTCGGAATTGCAAATAAGCTCTATAAAATAATGTCAAAAGTCTCTGGAATGACTGCTTTCAGCTTTCTGCTGATTTTCCCGATTGCAGCTGTTTTTGAAATCATTTTTATTCTTCTCGGGCAGGGTCCCGATGGATTCATCAAGGCATTCACTATGACTGCTGATTGGACTTTTTCCACACAGACACCGCCTCCGCCTATTGAGTATGAGGGACATTATCTCTGTACCGTTGCTGCAGGAGGTCACGAAAAGGTCGTCAAGCCTGTCAGATTCGGCAGACGTCTCAGAAGCAGGATCGTCGTTAACAGACAGCTTCTTGCTGCAAATGCTTTCGAGGATCTGATTAAGGAAAAGCTCCCGCGCTTTCACTGTGCTGTACGACGATTTTACGACAAGTACGGCTATCCTGTTTCAAGACATATTACAACTCCGCTTCGTGCAGATATCGTCTATATCCTCATGAAGCCTATTGAATTTATATTCGTTTTTGTACTGTACCTCTGCGACAATCATCCTGAAAACCGCATTGCTGTCCAGTATTCCGACTACAAAAAGGAGTCACATTAAACTATGGCAAGAAAAAAAGAAACTCCCAAAAAGAAAGCCGCTCCTAAGCATGACGCATATATAGAAGGCTCGGGAATCGTTGTCAACGAGACCATTACCGACGTCCTCAAAAACAACTATATGCCCTATGCGATGAGCGTTATTATTTCCCGTGCGCTGCCTGAAATCGACGGATTCAAGCCCTCGCACAGGAAGCTCCTCTACATGATGTACAAGCGTGGACTGCTTAATCCCGACAAGGAGCGCTCGAAATCCGCCAACGTTGTCGGCGAGACTATGAAGCTTAACCCTCACGGCGATCAGGCTATCTACGAAACCATGGTTCGTCTTACCCGAGGCAATGAAGCTCTGCTGCATCCTTTTGTTGACTCCAAAGGAAACTTCGGCAAGGCTTATTCCAGCAAGATGCGCTGTGCGGCTCCACGATATACGGAGGTTAAGCTTGAAAAGATATGCAACGAGCTGTTCCGTGATATTGATAAGGAAACAGTCGATTTCGTTCCGAACTACGACAACACTATGACCGAGCCTGTTCTTCTTCCTGCTACATTCCCGACAGTCCTTGTAAATGCAAACACAGGTATTGCTGTTTCCATGGCAAGCAATGTATGTCCGTTCAATCTTGAGGAGGTATGTGAAACTACGATTGCTCTGATGAAAAATCCTCAGCACGATATCATCAGCACTCTTAAAGGCCCCGACTTTCCCGGCGGAGGAATGATGCTCTATGACGAAGCTGAGCTGAACAAGGTCTACGAAACAGGCAGGGGAAGCATTAAGGTTCGCTCAAAGTACAGCTACGATAAGTCCGCAAACTGTATCGAAGTTACAGAAATCCCCTATACTACGACAGTTGAAGCTATTATGGACAAGATCGTCGAGCTGGTTAAGGCAGGCAAGATCCGTGAGATTTCCTATATCCGTGATGAGACTGATATCGACGGCCTGAAAATCGCTATTGACCTGAAGCGTGGAGTTGACCCCGATAAGCTCATGCAGAAGCTCTATCGCCTGACCCCGCTTCAGGACAGCTATCCATGTAACTTCAATATCCTCATTGCAGGAACTCCTAAGGTTATGGGTGTGCGTGAGATTCTCTCCGAATGGACTGCTTTCCGTGAGGAGTGTATTCATCGCCGCACCTATTTCGACCTGCAGAAGAAAAAGGAGAAGCTCCATCTTCTGGAAGCTCTTGCAAAAATTTTGCTCGACATCGACAAGGCTATCCGTATCATCCGTGAAACCGAGGCTGAGTCCGATGTCGTTCCAAACCTCATGATAGGCTTTGGAATTGATGAAATTCAGGCTGAATACGTTGCCGAAATCAAGCTCCGCAATATCAACAAGCAGTATATTCTCCGCAGAACCGAGGAAATCGACACTCTACGCAAGGATATCGAGGAGATGGAGGAGATTCTCCGTGACAAAAAGAAAATCCGTCAGATTATTGTCAGAGAGCTTCGTGATGTAATCAAAAATTACTCCCAGCCGAGAAAAACTCTCTTCTATTATCAGTCTGACGTTGAGGACGAGATCACTGAGGATGATACTCCTGATTATCCTGTCAATCTGTTTGTTTCGGCAAGCGGCTACTTCAAGAAAATTACGGTTCAGTCTCTCCGCATGAGCAGCGAGCAGAAGCTCAAAGAGGGCGACTACATTATGCAGTCCTACGAGAGCACCAATAAATCCGAGCTTATTTTCTTCTCAGACAAAGCTCAGGCTTATAAATCAAAGGCAAGCGCATTTGACGATACAAAGGCAAGTGTTATGGGAGATTATATTCCTGCTAAGCTCAGCTTCGATGAGGGAGAAAACCTTAAAACTCTTGTTCCGACCAGCGACTACAGCGGTCATATGATTTTCTTTTTTGAAAATGGTAAGGCTGCAAAGGTTCCGCTGAAATCCTATGAGACTAAAACTAACCGCAAAAAGCTTGCAAACGCTTATTCAGCGAAGTCTCCGCTTGTTGCAGCTCTTTTTATCGGCGAGGACTGCGATATTATTCTCCGAAGCTCCAGCGGTCACGCTCTTGTATTCAACACTGCAATGATGCTTCCCAAGGCTACAAGGGACTCACAGGGAATCCAGGCTATGACTCTCAGAAAAAATGCTGTTCTTGCTTCAGCTCAGATCATTCTGCCTGAGAATTCCGAACAGCTTGAAAAATATCGTTCCAAGAATATTCCTGCTGCCGGAAAGCCTGCAAAGGAGCTCGGCGACAGTAATCAGCTGTCTTTTTAATTTAAAATCAGCGCAGTCAGCGCAAAAACTCCCATGATTTCTCATGGGAGTTTTTCAGCTCATATATCCTATCGGTCAGGCAATATCTTATAGCGCTGAATAGGATAAGTAATTTTAAGAGGCACTGTACAGTAAATCACTGGCTCTATCAGTAATAAGTAAAACTTTTATATCGCTGATATTACAGAGCTTCCTTGAATTTAACAAAAGAATTTGTTGACAATACTCAAAATTCGAGCTATAATATATATGTCTAAGGTGTCGGATATTTTACGGCAGCTGAGTTTAAATTCCTTTTGCACAGATACGGAGCAGTGATGTGATGATGAATTATGAGATCGAAAGAAAATTTCTTATTGAGCTTCCGGATACAGACGACCTTGATATAAAGAATAAAACTGCTATTTATCAGGTATATCTTAGAAATGATGAGAATAACACTCAGAGAAGAGTCAGGAAAACTGAGTCGGATGGAGTTTCAGTATATACCTATACCGAAAAAGTTTTTGTCACGCCTGTCACTCGTGAAGAGACTGAATTTGCAATCAGTGAAGAGAAGTATCTTGAACTCCTCCTGCAAGCTCGCAAAGACTGCGCTCCCGTTGAAAAGGTGCGGTATCGCTTTGAATATCTCGGTCAGATGTTTGAAATGGATACTTATCCGTTTTCCGACAGGTTTGCGATTCTTGAGCTGGAGCTTGAAAATGCAGAGCAGTATATAAATTTTCCTGAATGCATAAATGTAATAAAGGAAGTCTCAGATGACGCAGCCTATTCAAATGCAGCTCTTGCGACTGCTGGTGCTTTTCCGGAAATATAAATAAATATATATAATTTGCGTACTTTCTAATGTGGTACTGCGGAAACGGAGAATTTTATTGATGTCGGAGAAATTTGTTTCAGTAAGCAATCCCGAACAGCTTTCAGGCCTGTTCGGACATCTCGACGAAAATTTAAACAGAATTCAGAAAGAATATAATGTTATAGTCGTCAGCAGAGGCGATACTATAAAGATAATCGGCGACGAGAGCAATGCCGAATCGGCGGCAAAGGCAATCGAGGCGCTGATAAAAATCAACAGCAGCGGTCAGGCTCTTACGGAGCAGACAGTAAGATATGTGACGTCAATGGTTGCCGATGGTGCAGAGCAGCAGCTCGCTGAACTTAGCGGTGACGGAGTATGCGTTACATCTTCGGGAAAAATAGTAAGACCCCGGACTGTAGGACAGAAAAAATATCTCGACGCAATCAAAAATAATACCATTGTATTGGGTATAGGTCCTGCAGGTACGGGAAAAACTTATCTTGCTGTTGCAATGGCTGTAAAGGCTTTCAGAAGCCATCAGATCAAGAAAATTATCCTCACTCGTCCTGCTGTCGAGGCTGGCGAGAAGCTCGGTTTTCTTCCGGGCGATCTTCAGGACAAGGTGGATCCTTACCTCAGACCGCTTTACGACGCTCTTTTTGATATGTTCGGCGCTGAGAGCTTTGCTAAATATATGGAGAAAGGAATCATCGAGGTTGCCCCTCTTGCGTACATGAGAGGAAGAACGCTCGACGAAGCCTTCATAATTCTTGATGAGGCTCAGAATACAACCTCGGAACAGATAAAAATGTTCCTTACACGTCTCGGAAATGAAAGCCGAATGGTTATCACCGGAGACATTACTCAGATTGATCTTCCCGACAGCAAAAAATCAGGACTCGTTGAAGCAGTCCGTGTGCTCAAGGGAATTGACGATATCGCAATTCACCGCTTCACAGAAAAAGATGTGGTGCGTCATAAGCTCGTACAGGATATTATAAAAGCTTACGAGAAATACAACGAAGGGAGAACGAAAAATCATGGCTAAATTAAAGGTTTATGTAAAAAATAATCAGACAGAGGTAAAAGTCCCCGTAGGAATAAGACTGCTTATAAGAAGATGCTGTCAGGCGGTTCTTATTACCGAAAGTTTCGGTAAGGACGCTGAGGTAAGCGTTTCTTTTGTGAGCAACAACGAGATCAAGAATCTCAATAAAATATATCGAAATAAAGACAGTGTAACCGATGTTCTTTCCTTCCCTCTGACCGGAAGCGACGGAACTGCGGAAATTAATCAGGAGACAGGCGCTGTTCTTCTCGGCGATATCGTAATTTCGCTCGAAACTGCTGTAAAGCAGGCAGCTAATTACGGTCACTCTCTTGAGCGTGAAATCGGTTTCCTGACAGTTCATTCAATGCTCCACCTTCTCGGATATGACCACGAGACAAGCCAGCTTGATCAGCGCATTATGCGTGAAAAGGAAGAATCTGTTCTCGAAAAGCTCGGTATTTCAAGAGATACTACGTTCATCGTTCAGGGGGATAATTAATGTCAAAAACAGCTTTTGTTACTATCGCCGGCAGAACAAATGCCGGAAAATCCTCATTGCTCAATGCTATAATCGGAGAAAAAATCGCTTCCGTAAGCAATAAGCCGCAGACTACCCGTACAAGAATCACCGGAATCAGAAATATTGACGATGTCCAGCTCGTATTCTTTGATACTCCGGGACTTCACAAGCCTGTAAATAAGCTCAGTGAGCATATGCTCAATACGGTCAAGGAATCTGTAAGCGATATTGACGCTGTCGTATTTATGATGGACTGCACAAAGAAAATCAACGAGCAGGAGCTGAATCTCCTGAAATCCTTGAACGCTTCAAAAATGCCGGTAATACTGGTACTCAATAAAATAGATCTGCTTAAAAGCATGAACGATCTCGCTCCGGTAATTGCTTCAATGACAGAGCAGATTCACTTTCAGGCAGTAATTCCCGTGAGCGTTACAGAGGATAACGGCGTTGACATCGTTATTGATGAGATAATGAAGCTCGCTGCGGAATCTCCTCACTACTTCCCTGAGGACATGATTACCGACCAGCCTGAAAAGGTTATCGCTGCGGAGATCATCCGTGAAAAGCTCCTTATGATGCTCAGTGACGAGGTTCCGCACGGAATCGCTGTTGGAGTCGAGACAATGACTGAGAGAGACGATAAGGATATTCTCGACATTTCGGCTGTAATCTACTGCGAAAAGGAATCCCATAAAGGAATCGTAATCGGCAAAAAGGGTGCAATGCTTAAAAAAGCTTCAACCGCCGCGCGTATCGAGCTGGAGGACTTCTTCCGCATTAAGGTAAATCTCCAGTGCTGGGTAAAGGTCAAGGAGGACTGGCGAAACCGTGAGGGTCTTATCAGAAATTTCGGACTCTCTGAAAAATAATACCATTCATATACAGCTTTAAGCCGCACACAATAGAAATACCGGAAATATTTTCGGAAATATTCTGTCGGAGGCGGCTATGGATACACAGTACCTTTGGGAAAAATTTGCCGAAACTGGAAAAATTGCGGACTATCTGCAATATTCTGCGGCAAAAAACGAAATGGATTTAGTAAATGCTGACTATAGAGGGAATTGTTCTTAAAGAACGTTCTGTCGGTGAACAGGACAAATTTATAGATATTCTTACAAAAGAGAGCGGAGTTCTCGAGCTTTCCGTAAAAGGCGCAAAAAAAATAAACGGAAAATCGGCGAGCTCCACTCAGCTTTTTGCGTATTCACGCTTCTGCGTCCAGCAGAGAAAAGACCGCTTTTATCTCAACAGCGCTGAGCCGATACATATTTTCTATAACCTCAGAAGCTCGCTGTCGGGACTCTCGCTTGCAGCATATTTTGCGGAGATTCTGAAATTTTGCTGCACAGAGGAGCACTCCGGAAACGGAGATGTTATGCGTCTTTTCCTGAATACACTTCATTATCTTGAGAAGAATCTCCGGAGCGAAAAGCTCCTGAAAAGCATATTCGAGCTGCGGCTTATGTCGGAAATCGGTTATATGCCGGATATTCTTGCTTGCCGCAGGTGCGGCTGCTATGAGCCGGAAAAGCTGTTTTTCTTCCTGAATGACGGAGACTTCTGCTGTTTGGATTGCTTTGCCGATTCAGAAAGCTCCGTAGGCAAAACGGATTATTTTAAGATTAAATTGCCTGTACTCAATGCGGTGAGACATATCGTTCTTGCCGATTTTGACAGGCTTTTCAATTTCCGTGTTTCCGAAGCTGTTCAGTCGGAGCTTTCGGCTATATCCGAAGCATATCTGACCCGACATCTCGAACGCAGTTTCAATACACTGAATTTTTATAAATCTATCGACTCTAAATAGGTAAATGATTATGAATAAATATTTGAAAACTCTTGAGCTTGACAAGATTCTGGAAATGCTTGCCGGGCTCGCATCAAATGATGAAACACGACGCATGGCTCTTGCGATAAAACCCGACAGCGACCTCGAGCGTGTGAGATATGAGACTCTCAAGACCTCGCAGGCTTTGAATCTGTCGGTACAGTTCGGAACTCCGCCGTTTATCAATTTCAAGGATATAAGTACTCCCGCAGCACGAGCAAAATCGGGAGCTGTTATATCACTGCGGGATCTTCTGGATATTGCAGCAATGCTCCGTCAGATAAAGGGGCTCTCCGACTGGTATGCTCACTGCGAGAATATTGAGACTGAGCTGAGTTATCTTTTCTCAAGACTAATGCCGAATGATTACTTACTTGAAAAGCTGGAGCGCTCAATTATCTCAGAGGAAGAGATCGCTGACGCTGCCAGTTCCGAGCTTGCCGCAATCAGAAGAAAAATCAACCGTGCAGGAATGCAGCTCAGGGAAACACTCGACAAGATGGTGAAAAGCCAGTCTGTTCAGAAATGCCTTCAGGAGAGCAATGTTACTATCCGTGACGGCAGATTTGTTCTTCCGGTAAAAGCTGAGTACAGAGGTCAGATCAACGGTCTGATTCATGATACCTCTGCAACTGGTCAGACTATCTTCATCGAACCAATGGCAATCGTTGAGGCAAATAATGACATACGGATCCTCGAAGGCAAGGAACAGGAGGAAATTGAACGCATCATCCGTGAGCTTTGCAGCGAATGCGGGCAGTATGCGGATATCCTTTGCGAGAATTATAAAGTCTGTGCAGAGCTGAATCTCTATTTTGCAAAAGCAAACCTTGCCGCAAAGCTTAATTGTTCGCTGCCTCATATTACGGACGACGGAAGAATTGATCTGAAAAAGGCACGTCATCCGCTTATCGACAAGAACAAGGTCGTACCGATAAATCTTTCGCTCGGCGAGGAATATCAGTCACTTATCATAACGGGACCCAATACAGGCGGTAAGACTGTCTCACTGAAAACCGCGGGACTTCTCAGCGCAATGACAATGTGCGGACTGCTTATTCCGTGCGCTGACGGAAGCAGCATCTCCGTTTTTGATCATATTCTTGTGGATATCGGCGACAGCCAGAGTATTGAGCAGAACCTTTCTACTTTCTCTGCTCATACAAACAAGGTTATTGAAATTATTGAGCTAGCTGATGAAAGATCTCTTGTTCTTCTCGACGAGCTTGGTTCGGGAACAGATCCTGTTGAGGGTGCAGCTCTTGCAGTATCAATCATCAAGCGTCTTATGGCTTCAGGAGCTAAGCTTATGGTGACAACGCATTACCAGGAGCTTAAAGTTTTTGCTATCGACAGTCCGAACGTCGAGAATGCTTCCTGCGAGTTCGATATAGAAACTCTTCGCCCGACATATAAGCTTATAGTCGGTTCTCCCGGAAAATCTAACGCTTTTGCTATCTCCGAGAGCCTTGGAATGCCGTCGGATGTGATCGCCGATGCAAAATCAATGGTGAGCGATGCAAACAGCAGGCT
The DNA here is from genome assembly GCA_017463375.1 of Ruminococcus sp. GTDB lineage: Bacteria > Bacillota > Clostridia > Oscillospirales > Ruminococcaceae > Ruminococcus. Next base: position 44,764 of record JAFTPG010000037.1, read on the forward strand.
GGAGGAGGTCATCGGAAAGCTAGAAGCTTCACGAATCGACCTTGAAAAACAAAAGGCGGAAATCGCTCGTCTGAAAGCTGAGGCTGAGGAAAATGCTCTGGCTCTCAGAAAAGAACGTGAGGAGCTTGAAAATGCTAAGGCGGATGAACTGGAAAAGGCAAGACTCCGTGCGATGAGTATTATCGAAGCAACAAAGGCGGAGTCAAATGAGCTTCTCGACGAGCTTGAAAAACTCCGTAAGGAAAAGGACAAAAAGGATTTCAGTTCTAATGTTTCAGGAATGAAATCCAGATCCAAACAGAGCTTCAATAAAATGTACGATACGGCAAATCCTGTTCAGAAACGCGAGCTTGACGATGAGTATGTTCTGCCGCGAAAGCTTCGCAGGGGAGATACCGTGTTCATTCCCGAACTCAATCGTAAGGGTATTATCTCTGGTGAGCCTGACGGCAGCGAATTTGTTTTCGTGCAGATGGGAATTATGAAAACTAAAATGAATATCTCAAAGCTACGTCTTGTAGAGTCAGAAAAGCCAACAGCCCAGAAAAAGCCTGCAAAGAAGGTCGGAAGAGTCGGCGTAAAGGCTGAAAGACGAGGAAAAATGGAGCTTGATATCCGTGGCTGCGCCTGCGATGACGGAGTTTATCAGATGGATTCATTTATTGATCAGGCAGTGATGTCAAATATCTCTGTAGTCTACATTATACACGGAAAAGGCACGGGACTCCTCAGAGACGCTGTCCATCGAAGACTGAAATCACATCCGTCAATCAAATCGTTCAGACTCGGAGTCTACGGTGAGGGCGAGGACGGAGTTACTGTTGCTGAGCTGAAATAGGCTGCTCATTTCCTTAAAATGTGATATAATATTTAATATACCATGTTAGAATAGAAAGTTTGGATTTAACATGAAGTTACGAAAAACTATTGCCGTTGTAGCAGCGGATGTCTTTAATGAATACATCAATAAAATTTTAATGGGTATTTCTGAGCAGGCAAATGCTCTGGGTTACGATATCAATGTATTTATGATGACATTCAATAATACGGGAAGCTCTTTGCTGCAAGTCGGCGAGGAAAATATCTACTCTCTTATGAACCGTGACGCTATTGACGGTGCTGTCTTTATCTGCGGAAATATTGCAAGCGCTCCTCTTGTGGAGAAATTGAAAAAGCGGCTTTCAGAGCTGGATATTCCATTGGTTTCCGTAGATTGTGAGACCGGAATCTGCGAAAATATTAATGCTGAGGATACGGACCTTTTTGAAATGGTAACAGATCATCTGATCGAGTTTCACGGATGCCATGATATAATGTGCCTTACCGGATGGAAAGGAATTCCTCAGGCAGAGTCGAGACTTGACGGCTATCTGAAATCAATGGAAAAGCACGGAATTACAGTTGAAGCTGAAAATATTGTCTATGGAGATTTCTGGAAAAATACAGCTAAGGAGCTTGCTGACGATTTTGCTGCCGGAATCCGGAAACTTCCCGATGCGATCGTCTGCGCCAACGATGTCATGGCAATCGCTTTGTGCAACTATCTGATAAGCGCAGGATTCAAAATTCCTGAAGACGTAAAAATTACAGGCTATGACGGTTCTCAGGACGCCCTTAACAATGTACCGTCGATAACAACGCTTGCTCCACTTAATTACGAGCTTGGAGCAAGAGCGGTCTGTCGGCTCCATAAAAAAATTACGGGAATTGACGCCAATATTTTCCGTTCAGAGTCAAGAAGAATAATCACTGCCCACAGCTGCGGCTGCGGAGAGAATACTGAAGCATGGCATAGAACTCATGAAAGCTACATTAATAATATTGCAAAATATGACGCAATGTATCGTTCAAGCGGCATGACGGAGAATCTTCTTGAAGCCGAGAGTCTGGACGAGCTTCTTTCAAGAGTCAATAATTTCAGCTACCTGATAAACGGACTCGATATCTATATGCTGTGTCTTTGTGAAAACTGGGATGACGTTGAGCATGAAAATGATGACGAGTATCTCCGTGATGGTTACTCCGAAAATATGGTGATTAAAATGATCCGCCATCAGGAATGCTTCTATACTACTGACGAAATATTTAAATCATCAGAGATCGTTCCTCAGAAAATGTACGAGCTTATGGACAATGCTCCGACAACATATTTCATCCTCCCTATGCATTTCAAAGACAGATGCTTCGGCTACTCAATTTTCAGTTTTAATGATGTAAGTCATTCTCTGAGTACACTCTATGCAATGTGGTGCAGAAATGTTAACATTGCTCTGGAATTCATGCGTGTAAGAATCAAGCTCACCAGCATAAATCAGCGGATTTTTATCAGTTCGATCCGTGATACTCTCACCGGTGTATATAATCAAAAGGGCTTTAACAGACTCTCTGAAAAAATATTCAAAAGAGCAAAGAGCGAGCAAAAAAAGCTTCTGATTATTGTGGCGGATCTGGATATGCTCAAACAAATCAACGATAATTATGGTCATATCGAGGGAGATAACGCTATAACTGTAGCGGCTGAGTGCCTCAATAAAAGCTGTCATAATAATGAGATCTGTGCGAGGATTCACGGAGATGAGTATACAATTATTGGCTGCCTTGACTATACTGATGAGATCGTTGAGAGCTATGTGCAGTATATAAGAAGCTATCTGAAGCGATACAATGCGAATTCGGGTAAACCGTATAAGGTTGGAGTAAGTCTCGGAGTTTTTTGCGAGATTCCTGCCGCAGACGCTAAGTTCAGCGATTGCTTTGAAATAGCGGATAAACGTATGTATCAGAATAAATTTGAACGCAGAAAAATCAGAAAGGATTAGGCTGTACAGTCTGAGCCGGCTTTCCTGTAAGCCGGTGCGTCCTCTTTATAAAAAAGAGCCTTCGTAAGGCGACTGTCCATTAGAAGTATTATATGTATTAATCGGGTGAAACCTTTCTGAAGAAAGGTTCTCCCCCGAACCCCCTTCCAAAGACTTTTAATCTTAATTTCAGCCCCATAGGGTACACACCGGAAAAATATGTAATTTCCTGGTTGTCTTGGTGTGTACCCTATGGGGCTGAAATTAAAAACTAAAAAGTTTTAGGAAAGGAGTTTGAGGAAGAACCCTTTTTCAAAAGGGTTTTCCTCAATATTACATGTATATACTTCTGTACGAGCAGTCGCCTTATGCCGAAGGCTCTTTTTAATGTTAAGTTGTAATCATCCGATCACCAGTAAGTGAAAACAAACCCTGCAAGCGGAGATAATACGATCATGATAACAGAGAAGCTGAACGATTCAACAGATGTAAGTGTTGCACGCTGTTCCGAGGGAAACATATTCTGTAAAAGAGCATTGGTACGCACCTGCAATGCGTCATCGCCGGCTGCTGCAAAGAATCCGCCCAGAGCCATTACCCAATACAGTGGTGAGTGCTCTGCCAGAAAACCCATCAGCACCAGTGACGCCGATAGCATAAATACCCATTTGAAATGGAGACTCGGCAGTTTTAGTATCAGCTTTGAACCGACAATGCCGCCCATTTCCATAAACAGCAACGCCAATCCTAGTCCCCATTCGGGTATGCCTTTTTCGGGAAGCTTTGCCTGCAGAAAAAACAACAGCAGAATATCAACCGCACCTACGAAGGAATTGCAGAGCATCAGACCTATTGCCTTGCGTACCTTTTTTATAAAGACAAAGCTCTCCCTGAAGCACATAATCAGCTTTCTGCCGAGCGAAGTCTCCTTGTTGTTCTGCGAGTTTACGGAATAAACCTCACGCAGAGAGAAAAGTATTAAAATCTGTATTACTCCTGTGACAAGGTCTGTGCTGTATGCAATTCTGTGCCCGATAGTAAGCGCAAAACCTGCACATAGCGTTGAGATACCGCTGCAAAGGCGATAGATTATCAACTGATTTGACTCATACCTTTCAAATTCGCTTTCCATTTTAGCAAGCTTTAGGGAGTCATAAGCCAGTGCGTCGCCTGAGCCGGATGAAAAGTTGTAGCTGAGCGCCATAAATGCGATTGACATGCACACCATAAAAAGGTTGCTTGAAAGTATCATTATCACGTTGCCAATCATCCGCATAATTGTGCTGACGATCAGCATTTTCTTTCTGCCGAACACGTCTGCAAGAACTCCTGATGGAATCTCAAAGATAAGGCATGTAATGTGGAACACGGTTTCGGCAATGCCGATCTCAACAAGGCTGTAGCCTCTTGCAGCCAGAATAGCAACCCATGCGCCTGTCAGCGACAAGTTGCTAAGCACAGACGATGTGTATAATTTTGATAATTGCTTCTTAATTTTAAACATAAAAAATCTCCTTAACTGAATTTAGTAATCGTTAAGAAGATAATGCGCAATCCTTATTTAATTTGCAAAAAACACCTCAGCCGTGGTCAGATTTGAGTATGTTTATGACAAACCAACTTAAAAAAGGGCGCACTATCCCCGTAAAAGGGAAAAATGGAACCTTTTTGCAGTTGTACATTTGTCATTTTCCAAAACATAATCTTAACCTCTGACTTGATATTACTTGAATACATTTTATTGTATCATAAATCAGAGTATTTGTCAAGAAGTAACGTTAAAATTCACTCACAGACAGCCGTAAGGGCTGCCTGAAGTTTGAAAATTGATTTCTGTGATTTATGACAAGTACCTATTGATTTTTCAGATGTAATGTGCTAAAATAGAAAAGTAAAATTATTCAAAGGAGATATGACAATGAAATATCTTGTAATGCTATGTGACGGTATGGCTGATTATCCTGTCGAGGCTCTTGGAGGCAAAACACCTCTTGAGGCTGCTTTTACTCCTGTTATGGACAAACTTGCCGAAACAGCGGATGTAGGCCTTGTAAAAACAGTTGCCGACGGAATGAAGCCCGGAAGTGACGTTGCAAATCTTTCAGTACTCGGATACGATCCCGAGGTGTATTATACCGGACGCTCACCCCTCGAAGCCGGAAGCATCGGAATTGATATGAAGAAAACCGATGTTTCTCTCAGATGTAATCTCGTAACGCTTACAGATGAGCCTGTTTATGAGGACAAGACTATCCTTGACTATTGTGCGGACGATATTTCCACTGAGGAAGCTAAGGTTCTTATAGATTTTCTTGCTGAGAAGCTTAATAACGACGAGTTCAGCTTCTACAGCGGAGTAAGCTACAGACACTGCCTTATCTGGAACAACGGAACACTTGATATTGGTACAATGACTCCTCCTCATGACATTACAGGAAAGCCAATCAAGGAATATGTACCTGTTCACGAGAATGCAGCCAAGCTTTACGATCTCATGAAAAAGTCTTACGACCTTCTCAAGGATCATCCTGTGAACAAAGCAAGAGTGGAAAGAGGACAGCGCCCTGCAAACAGCATCTGGCTCTGGGGCGAGGGAGTCCGTGCGAATCTGGATGATTTCAAAGAGAAGTATGGTCTTTCAGGCTCAATGATTTCTGCTGTTGATCTGCTTAAAGGAATCGGAAAATTCTCCAATATGGCAGTTGTCAGCGTAGAGGGAGCAACAGGCTACATTGATACAAACTTCGAGGGCAAGGCAAATGCTGCAATTGAAGAATTTAAAAGAGGGCAGGACTTCGTTTACATACACGTTGAAGCTCCAGATGAGTGCGGACACAGAAACGAGATGGAAAACAAGGTAAAGTCCATAGAACTTATCGACAAGCTGATTCTCGGACCTGTAGTTGAAGAGCTCAAGAAAATTGATGATTTCAAGGTTCTTGTAACACCTGACCATCCGACACCTCTTTGTCTCAAGACACACACAAATGATGCTGTACCGTTTATGATTTATAACAGTACAAAGTCTAAAGAAGGCGTGAAAAACGGCTTCAGTGAAAAAACTGCGGAAAGCACAGGGCTTTATATTGACCGTGGATTTACAATGATGAAGAGATTTATTGAAGACTAATGCAATACAAAAATGGGCAGCCATGTTGAGTGGCTGCCCTTTGTACATTATGTATTTATCTTATTTTTTCTTTTTCTAATGAAGTATGAGCAGATATTCATGAATACAATAGAAATAAGTATCCCTGTAATGCTTCCGGCAGTATCTATGAGCACATCTGTGAAACGACAGCTCCGTTCCGGAACAAAATACTGATGCAACTCATCGGAACAAGCATAGGCAAAACAGATAAGCAGTACTGCTCCTGAGAAAGCTGTGATGAGTTTTCGCCTTCCGAATGCACATGATACGCAGAAGCCAAGAGCGGCATAAATGGAAAAATGAGCAGTTTTTCGTATAATATGGTCAATTTCAGAAAGAACGCTTTCCTGTTTCTCATGGGAAAGTGAATCAAAATCATCGACAAATGTTTCTGCTGCTATCTGAGTAAACTCACCGCTCGTATCAGATGAAGCCTCTCCGTTCTCACAGGAGAAAAGGAATATAAGAATCATGCAGAGAATGCTCAGCAGAGAAAAAAGAATTCGGAAAGCAAGACTTCGGTTTAATCGGGATATCATTGAAATTCTCCTTAAAATTGTATTGTAAATAATATTATACATAAAATCCTGGCTTATGTAAAGAGAAAAGATGACAGCTTTTTTAGAATTTCGCATGAAAAATTTTGAAAATGCCTTGTAAGTCCTGAGAAAAAATGCTATAATATAGAAGTAAGTCCCGCATATCGGATTTTTATTTTCAATAAAACCGGAGGTAATAATGAAAAAAATTCTTGATAATATATGGACCAAGAGGGCTGCCTCGCTTATAAGTGCATTGTATGCATACGGTGCATGTTATATTTGTTATTGTTCTGTTTTTTATAATATTGAAGTATCTTCATCGGTTTCACTTTGTCTGCTTGTTTCAGGAATTTCACTCCTGGCACTGGTGATTATGCTGTATTCCCGCAAACAGGTTCTCACAAGAATCGCCAGTGTTGTTATACTTCCTGCAATGCTGCCTGTAGTGCTTCTGTATTTCGGACAGTGGGGATTGATTATCCCGATAATCATAACAGGACTCATAATTCTTCTTTTGTCCGGCTCTGGCGAGGGATTCAAGACTGCTTTTGGAACGATATTCCTGCTCCTTTACATATTCGGTGCATTGGGATACTTCCTTTTTACATCCTTTTTCGTTACAGCCAGCAAGACGCAGACGGTTAAATCAGGGCTGTCACCATCAAATCAGTATCGTTATTATGTGGTCAACACGGAGGATACCTCAAACGGCAGCACTGCTGTTTATGTAGAACCCAACTATGCAGATTTAAAATATCCTTTCGTAACCCTGACTCTGAAGGATATGCAGAGAGTAGTTTATCTTGAGCGTCCGATTACCGAGACGATTGATGTCCAGTGGACAACACAGTCGCGTCAGGAGATCACAGATTATCTTAACTCCATTTCAGATTCCATTACAGTTCATCTCACAGAAAGTCAGCTCAAAAAGCTTGGTTATACCTATGACTGTAAGCTTGCACTTACTGAGCTTACAACAGAGCAGAAAAAAGCTATCGGAAAAACTGCATCGGACATAGATATGGTTTACCTTGATCAGCTCACAGCTGAGCAGCTTGCATATTTCGGAATCGGTAAGGACGGAAATTCAAGATATTACGTTCTTGAGCCGACAGCTGCAATTCTTGAAGAGACTGATAAAAAGAGTGGTTCAACTGTATATTTCAGTGAACTAAGCAGTGAAACTCAGGAGAGCTTCAATGTCGTAAAGGATGACTCCGTTTATCTTAACACGCTTACCGACGAGAATCTCGCTATGCTTGGAGTTCCTGAAAGCGGCGATATCATGACCTTTAACGGTAAAGTCTGCTTCAGATATTATGTGGCTGTTCTTGAAAATTATTTTGATGTGGATGACAGAAGCCTGTCGATCTCATTACTCAGCTAAATTTGGATTTAATCCAATAAATATATTTTTAATAACTATAGGAGGTTATTATGAGCGAATTTTTTAAGGAAATAGGCAAGATCCCTTATGAAGGAAAGAACTCCGTAAACCCTCTGGCGTTCAAGTACTACAACCCCGATGAGGTGATCGGCGGAAAGACTATGAGAGAGCAGCTCAAGTTTGCGCTCTCATGGTGGCACACAATGGGCGGCGACGGAACAGATATGTTCGGCTGCGGCACAACTGATAAGACATGGGGCGAGTCTGATCCGACTGCAAGAGCTAAGGCAAAGGTTGACGCTGCTTTCGAGATCATGGACAAGCTCTCAATCGACTACTTCTGCTTCCACGACCGTGACCTCTCACCGGAGTATGGCAGCCTTGCTGAGACAAATGCTAAGCTTGACGAAGTTACAGACTACATAAAGGCTAAGCAGGACGAGACAGGCAAGAAGTGTCTCTGGGGTACAGCTAAGTGCTTTGACCACCCTCGTTATATGCACGGCGCAGGTACTTCTCCCTCTGCTGACGTTTTCGCTTTCGCAGCAGCTCAGATCAAGAAGGCTGTCGAGGCTACAGTAAAGCTCGGCGGTAACGGATATGTATTCTGGGGCGGACGTGAAGGCTACGAGACTCTCCTCAACACAAACATGGGTCTTGAGCTTGACAACATGGCTCGTCTTATGAAGATGACTGTTGAGTACGCTCGTTCAATCGGCTACACAGGCGATTTCTACATCGAGCCTAAGCCCAAGGAGCCTACAAAGCACCAGTATGACTTCGATACAGCTACAGTACTCGGCTTCCTCCGCAAGTACGGTCTTGAGAAGGATTTCAAGATGAACATCGAAGCTAACCACGCTACTCTCGCTCAGCACACATTCCAGCACGAGCTTCGTGTTGCAAGAGAGAACGGCGCATTCGGTTCGATCGACGCTAACCAGGGCGATACACTCCTCGGCTGGGATACTGACCAGTTCCCGACAAACGTTTATGAGGCAGCTCTCTGCATGTATGAAGTTCTCAAGGCAGGCGGCTTCACAAACGGCGGTCTTAACTTTGACTCAAAGGCAAGAAGAGGCTCATTCACACCTGAGGACATCTTCCACAGCTATATTGCTGGTATGGACGCATTCGCTCTCGGTCTGAGAATCGCTCAGAAGATGATTGACGACGGAAGAATTGACAAGTTCGTTGAGGACAGATACGCTTCATGGACAACTGGTATCGGTAAGGATATCATCGACGGTAAGGCTACAATGGCGGACCTCGAGAAGTATGCTCTCGAAAAGGGCGAGGTTGTTGATTCTATTGGCAGCGGTCGTCAGGAGATGCTTGAGTCTATCATGAACAATATTATGTTCAATCTCTAATATCTGACTTTCGGGACGTAGTCTCCGCATAGATTGCGTGGACTGCGTCCCTTTTGCTACTGATATAAATCAGAGTTTATGGTGGGTATTTTGTAGTTTACTGGGGCAAACCTTTCTGAAGAAAGGTTCTTCCCCAGACCCCTTTCCAAAGACTTTAGTATCAAATTTTCCAGATAGGGGCATGCCCCTATCTGGAAAATTTAATTGAAAGTTTTAGGGAGGGAGTTTGAGGGAGTACCCTTTTTCAAAAGGGTCTCCCTCAATAATCTGCGAATGTACCGCCGTAAATTCTGGTTTAACTCAATATCGAAAGGAGTAATACTATGTCATACATCATAGGTGTGGACTGCGGTACAAGCGGTACAAAGACAGTTCTTTTTGACGAAAAGGGAAGCGTGATAGCTTCCAAGACGATAGAATATCCCATGTATCAGCCGAAAAACGGCTATGCGGAGCAGGAGCCCGGCGACTGGGCAAACGCCATGATAAACACCATAAAGGCAGTCATGGCTCAAAGCGGAGTTAAGAAAGAGGACGTAAAGGGTATCGGTATTTCGGGACAGATGCACGGTCTCGTTATGCTCGACAAGGACAACAACGTGCTTCGCCGCTCGATAATCTGGTGCGACCAGCGTACAGCCGCTGAGGTTGAGCAGATGAATAAAATCGTCGGCAGAGACAAGCTTGTGGAGATCACAGCAAACCCTGCCCTTACAGGCTGGACAGCCGCTAAGATTCTATGGGTCAAGAACAATGAGCCTGAGATTTACTCTAAAGTTGCACATATTCTCTTGCCAAAGGACTTCCTCAGATTTGTCCTTACAGGCGAGTACGCAACAGAGGTTTCCGACGCTTCGGGCATGCAGCTTCTTGACGTTCCGAACCGCTGCTGGTCGGATGAGCTTCTTACTGCATTTGAAATCGACAAGAGCTGGCTTGGCAAGGTCTACGAGTCCTGCGAGGTAACAGGAACTCTCACAAAATGCATGGCTGAGACTCTCGGACTTTGCGAGGGAACGATCGTAGTCGGCGGTGCAGGAGATAACGCTGCTGCCGCTGTCGGAACTGGCGTAGTCGAGGATGGCAAGGCATTCACTACTATCGGAACATCCGGAGTAGTTTTCGCCCACACATCGAATATCTCGATTGATAAAATGGGACGTGTTCACACCTGCTGTGCAGCTGTACCGAATACATGGCATGTAATGGGAGTTACTCAGGGCGCAGGACTTTCTCTCAAGTGGTTCAGGGACAACTTATGCATGGCAGAGAAGGAGACTGCAAAGCTCATGGGAGTTGACGAGTACTACCTTATGGATAAGCAGGCTGAACAGGTTCCGGTCGGTGCGAACAGACTTCTCTACCTGCCTTACCTCATGGGCGAGAGAACTCCTCACCTTGACCCTGACGCAAGAGGAGTTTTCTTCGGCTTATCTGCAATTCACACAAGAAGAGATATGCTCCGTGCAGTAATGGAGGGCGTTACATATTCGCTTCGCGACTGCGTTGAGGTATTCCGTGAGATGAACGTCAACGTCAGTGACATGATGGCTTGCGGCGGCGGAGGTACTTCACCGCTCTGGAGAAGTATGCTTGCAGACCTTTACAACTGCGAGGTTAAGACAGCCGCTTCAAAGGAAGGTCCGGCACTTGGCGTGGCTATTCTCGCAAGCGTGGGTGCTGGACTTTACAGCAGCGTTTCTGAGGCTTGCGGTGAGATCGTCAAGACTGACAAGATTCAGGCTCCCAACGCTGATAATGTTCCCGAGTATGAGAAGTATTATCAGCTCTACAGAGAGATCTATCCTGCCCTCAAGGAGAGCTTTGGTAAGCTTGCAAATATGTAATACAGCAAAAGGGGAGCGTAATGCTCCCCTTGAATTTTATAGATCCTGAATCTGAGTTTTAGCCATTTCGGCGGCTTCAAGCTCGGATTTTTTCTTGCCTGACCTGAGTATAGCGTATTCAATCATAAAAAGGGTAGTCGGAATATTCGTACACAAAAAAGCACCGACAATTGTGGGAATTACATCAGAAGAATCAGCTTCTTCCTCAATAACCTCAGAGGCTATAACATTTCCGTCATCATCATAGGTTTTGGATGTAGATGTGGTTTTTGCGGCGGCAAACAGAAAAACGCTTACGGCACAGATAACAGAAATTACAAAGCTGATAATAGGCAGAATAAGACCTGCCTTCTTGCCGTTTTCGGCACTGCAGAGCTTATATTGCAAAAATATAAGTCCGACAGCGATTGCGATTAAGACTAAAAGTATGATTATTCCACTTGAATTTACCATGTTAATTTCCTCCCTTGTGTTTGCGGTATTCGCTGATAAGAATTTTTGCTGTGTCGAAGTCCAGCTTCTCGTTGATAGCAAGACGCTTTATGGTTGCAACGTATGGGTCTTGCTCTGCGGACTCACTGAGCTGGATCTTCTGAATGAGCCTGTCGAGCCTGAGCCTGACCGTAGGGTAGGAGACGCCGTATTGATTTGCGACCTCCTTTAAAGAGCCTGAAGCGATAAGAAACCGTTTGATAAAGGCAACGTCCTCATCGTCGAGATTAGTCATCCAGTCAGGTACGATTTCGATTGCCATAAGCATCCCTCCTTTAACAATATTAAGTATATACCTAAATATTATTAAAGTCAATACTGAATTTTATTTTTGTAAACTTCAACAATATTCAAAAATCAGAATTGTGAATTGTTGCCAAAACAAAACAGCTCCGACAAAAATCGGAGCTGTAATTATATTTGCAGTTTTCTTAGTCACCGAATGAGACACCGATGTCTTTAGCAGTGATAACAAGATGATTTTCCGTATCAACGAACTTAGTTTTGCCTGCGATTTCAGAAAGCTTATTTGAGGTGATTTTGTTGCCGATTTTAGCAACAGTTCTGCCGTATTTCTCCTGAGCGATAAGCCAAGCCGCATGAACGCCGAACTGAGTAGCAAGCACACGGTCATAAGCACTGGGAGCACCGCCTCTGAGCATATGTCCGGGAACGCATACACGGGACTCAATGCCGGTATTTGCCTGGATCTGAGCAGCGATTCGGTTCGTAGCAGTAGTGATTCCAGCCTCTGCACGCTTAGCAGCACGCTCTTTTTTCTTCATCTTAGCCTCATTTACATCGAAGCAGCCTTCAGCAACAGCGATAATAGAAAATGCCTTGCCTGAAGCGGATCTGTGCATTACAGCGTCGCAGACCTTATCAATGTCATAAGGAATTTCAGGAATAAGGATAATATCTGCACCGCCTGCGATACCAGAATTAAGAGTAAGCCATCCTGCCTTATTTCCCATGATTTCGCAGAGAAGGATTCTGGAATGGCTTGCAGCAGTAGTATGGAGACGGTCGATAGCTTCGGTAGCGATATCAACAGCGGTATGGAAACCGAAAGTAACATCAGTGCCGTAGATATCGTTGTCGATAGTCTTTGGCAGACCGATAACATTGAGTCCTTCATCCGAAAGAAGCTTTGAAGTTTTGTGAGTACCGTTTCCTCCGAGAGTGAGCAGACAATCGAGCTTCTGTTTCTTGTATGTTTCCTTCATGTTTTTTACTTTATCGACATTGTCATCGCCGATAACCTGCATCATCTTGAACGGCTGACGCTTTGTACCGAAGATTGTTCCACCCTGAGTGAGGATTCCCGAGAATGAGGAAGGAGACATATCCTTGCAGAGATTATTGATAAGACCATAGTAGCCGTTGGAGATTCCTACGATTTCGATGTTATCCTCGCCGAATCTCTCATAGCAGGCTTTAGCAACGCCTCTGATTGTTGCGTTAAGACCCGGACAATCGCCGCCGCTTGTCAAAATACCGATTCTTCTTTTCATTTTAAAACCTCCGTTTATTTAAGTAATGATTATTGAAGCTAATGCATAGCCGTTTAAAACTATTTTTAGTATGACAGAAATAGATCGTTTTAAGCATTCTGTACGGATAGTTACAGAAAGATTTCCAAAGCCGAAAATAATTCTACATATATTATAGCAAATATGTCCTAAAAAGTCAATGAAAAATTGTGATTTCAAGTGAGTTTTACCTAAATTGCTATAAAATTACAGATAAATTTCACAGAACGTACACTTTGCTGCGATATAATGCTATAATAGAACTAAGAGTAATTAACAAACTACGAAACAATAACGCAGGAGGTAGAAATATGGCGCATATCTTAATTGTGGATGATGAAGTAAATATCAGAAAAGTTGTCCGTGAATATGCTGAGTTTGAGGATTACGAGGTAACCGAAGCAGAAAACGGTATGGAAGCGGTAAATCTCTGCCGTGAAAACGACTATGATTTAATAATAATGGATGTTATGATGCCGAGACTTGACGGTTATTCGGCGTGCAAGGAGATAAACAAAACGAAGAGCATACCTGTGATAATGCTTTCAGCGCGAGGCGAGGAGTATGATAAGCTGTTCGGATTTGAGATCGGCGTGGACGACTATGTGGTGAAACCATTTTCTCCTAAGGAGCTTATGGCAAGAGTCAAGGCAGTTCTCAAAAGAAATGCTAAATCAGAAGCTCTTCAGCGGCAGGATAAGTATGTGTTTGAAGGACTTGAGGTTGACATTTCAGGCAGAGAGGTTTATGTAAACGGAGTAAAGGCTTCTATGACTCCAAAGGAGTATGATCTGCTTTTCTATCTGGTGAAGAATAAAAACATTGCTCTTTCCCGTGATAAGCTCCTTGAAGAGGTATGGGGCTATGACTTTTTCGGCGACGACAGAACAGTTGACACGCATATAAAAATGCTTCGCAACAGTCTGGGTGAATACCGTAAATTTATAGTAACTCTCAGAGGAATGGGGTATAAGTTTGAAGCTGTTTAAGAAAATCGGAACAGTAATAAGCAATATCCCGCTACGGCTGAAAATATGGATGTATTTCATAGTATTTACCCTTATTGTATTTGTATTGCTGTGGTTCTTTCAGATTTTCTTTCTTGAGAATTTTTATGAGGGAATGAAAACCCGTGATGTGGATGAAACCGCTCAGGAGCTTGTAGAAGCCTATGATTATATGGATTCCGCTAAATATGACGCTCTTCTTAGCGCAGAGGCAATCGCTAATGATTTGTGTATTGAGGTGCTTGACAAGTACGGAAGATCCATGTATTCCTGCGGCGCAGTCGGAGACTGTATGATACATGGAAGAGAAAACAGCATATATGTCTATCTTCAGCATATCGTTCAAAGCAGCGACAATGAGATATATTATAAATTGAAAAATCCCCGCAATAATTATGATATGCTTCTTTACGGAGCGTTGATCACTTCTCCGACGAAGCCCGATGCCTATATACTGATAAATACTCCTCTTGTTCCTGTTGGTTCAACCGTAAGCATAATAAAAAGACAGCTCGGAATAATAACAGTTATCCTGCTGATAATAGCATTTTTTGTTTCGCTTTATGTTTCAAAGAATATAGCCAGTCCGATTACCAGAATCACAAAGGATGCCAAAACGCTTGCAAAAGGAGATTTTCAGACAAAATTTGAGGGCAGGGGATATCTTGAGGTCAAACAGCTTGCCGATACTCTTAATTATGCAGAGAGAGAGCTGTCCAAGGTTGATACAATGCAGAGAGATCTCATTGCAAATATTTCACATGACCTGAGAACTCCTCTGACTATGCTGAAAGCATACGCTGAAATGATAAGAGACTTATCAGGAGATAATCCGAAAAAGCGTGCTGAGCATCTTGAGATAATTATCAATGAGACTGACCGTCTTGCACTGCTTGTTAACGATATTCTCGACCTGTCTAAGCTCGAGAGCGGTAAGCAGAAGCTTAGCTGTACTGAATTTGATATCAGAGGCAAGCTTGATGAAATCATTGAACGCTTCAAGGGAATCTCAGAAAAAATGGGATATCATATCCATTTCACACCGGACGCAGAACGCATGGTATGCTGTGACATTGTAAAGATCGAGCAGGTAATATACAATCTTATAAATAATGCGATAAATTATACAGGCGCGGACAAGCAGATATATGTCCGGCAGATCAACAAAGAAGATGGCGTTCTGATTGAAATTGAGGATACCGGCGACGGCATTGAGCCAGATAAAATCAAGCTGATTTTTGATAAGTACTACCGTTCTGAAAACCATAAGCGGGAAGTAGTGGGTACAGGTCTTGGCTTGTCTATCGTAAAAGCGGTTCTGAAGCTTCATAACTTTGATTACGGAGTAAGAAGCGTTCTTGGAAAGGGTTCGGTATTCTGGTTTAAAATCAACGACAGTAATTCTCCGGACATTCTGAAAGTGAATAAAAAAATTTAGTTCTTTGTTCAAGGAATTATCAGTGTATTTTTGCAATGCTTTCACAAAACATACACATTCAGATTGTAATATTATAATTGCTGAGGGGTGAAACCCAAAGCTGATTTTCATGGTAAAGTGATGTTTACCCCAACATTACTTTATAAAATCCCCAATAATCCCTATATCATGGCAGATGAGCTCCTTAATAAGGAGCTCATTTGTTGTTTTTGTGCATTTTTCGGCGATTTTTGGTGATGAAATTCATTACAAGCGATGATACCTGATTGGATTGACAAATGAAAACGTATGAGCTATAATATGTATGTTTGTTTGAAGCAATACTGCGTAAATAACCGATCGAGGCTTTGTGCAGGTCTTGCTTAATCTTGTCAGGTGGAGGTATTTTTATGGATTATGAGTTTTTGAAATTTCTTGCGCTGATACTTTTGTCAACGAAGCTTTTCGGTCTGCTTACAAGAAAGATGAAGCTTCCTCAGGTAGTGGGAGCGCTTCTTGCCGGTGTGATCTTCGGACCTGGATGTCTGGGGCTGATCGAGAAAACTGATTTTATCAGCAGTCTCGCTGAGCTCGGAGTAATTCTGCTCATGTTCACTGTTGGTATGGAAACGGATATCAATGAGCTGAAAAAGTCAGGAAAAGCGTCATTTATCATTGCTGTATGCGGTGTAATTGTTCCTCTTATAGGCGGTTTTGCCGTTGCAAAGCTCTGGGGAATCGGAGAAACTGGCGAAGGTGCAAGCGCAATATTACAGCAGTTCTTTATCGGAGTGATCCTCACTGCGACATCAGTTTCGATTACAGTTGAAACTCTCAAGGAGCTTGGAAAGCTGAGTACCCGTGCGGGAAATGCTATTCTCGGAGCTGCACTTATTGATGATATTCTCGGTATTATTGCACTTACAGTTATTACATCACTTGCAGGCGGAGACGCAAAGATATGGGTCGTGCTCGGAAAGATCGCCCTCTTCTTTGTAGTTGCGATAATAGCGGCTGTTGCGTACCATTTCATCTTCAATAAGTGGAGAAATCGCGATAAAAAGGATCTCAGACGTCATACGATTGCTTCATTCGTATTCTGCCTTGTACTTGCCTGGGCAGCAGAAGAATTCTTCGGAGTAGCTGACATTACCGGTGCTTTCTTTGCAGGACTTGCACTCTCCGGAAGTCCGAATGTCAAGTATGCAACCTCAAAGTTTGACACGCTTTCATATATGCTTCTTTCACCGGTATTTTTTGCGAGCATCGGTTTGTCTATGACAAGCATCAAGATGAATTCAAATCTTGTATGGTTTACAGTCGTAATTGTGCTTATTGCACTTATTACAAAGGTTATCGGATGCGGACTTGGTGCAAAAATATGCAGATACTCAGGAAAAGAATCTCTTCAGGTCGGCGTCGGAATGATTTCACGAGGTGAGGTAGCGCTTATCGTTGCCCAGAAGGGTGCGATCCTCGGACTCATTGATGAAGCATTTTTTGTTCCGATCATCATAATGGTAGTGTTTACAACTGTCATTACACCGATTCTCCTCAAATTCGTATTCAAAGGACATAATGCTGAGCCTGTTGAAAACGGACTTGTTCAGATGGTTAATGACCGTCATGCGTATGAGCAGCAGATTCAGGAGCTTTCAAGAAAAAAGTAATTTAAAAAATAATATTTGTCGCCTATTGACAAATCGTATCGTTTGTTATATACTATAAGAGAACCTTATCAAGAGCGGCGGAGGAACAGGTCCTGTGAAGCCCGGCAACCTGACCGGAAATCGGCAAAGGTGCTAAATCCTGCGGTTTATCCGGAAGATGAGGATTTTAAAGAAATCAAAGCGTCTCGGAAGAGGCGCTTTTTGTTTTAATTTATGGAGGTTATGCCAATGAATAAAGTTTTATTTACATCAGAATCAGTTACTGAAGGACATCCCGATAAAATTTGTGATCAGATTTCAGACGCAGTACTCGATGCAATTCTTGAGCAGGACAAGTATGCCCGAGTTGCCTGCGAAACGGTTACGACAACAGGTATGGTAATGTGCATGGGTGAGATTACCACAAAGGCAAAAATTGATATTCCAAAGATTGCAAGAAATGTTGTAATTGATATCGGATACGACAGAGCCAAGTATGGCTTTGACGGTCATACATGTGCCGTTCTGACAACAATTGACGAGCAGTCGCCTGATATAGCAATGGGCGTAAACGAGGCATTCGAGTACAGAGAGGAAAATGATGAATCTGACGGACTCTCAAATGGTGCAGGAGACCAGGGCATTATGTTCGGATATGCATGCAATGAAACTCCTGAGCTTATGCCGCTCCCGATTTCACTCGCTCACAAGCTTTCTCTGAAGCTTACTGAAGTTCGTAAGAACGGAACTCTCAGCTATCTCAGACCCGACGGAAAATCACAGGTGACAGTTGAGTATGTGGATGGAAGGCCTGTAAGAGTTGACGCTGTTGTAGTATCATCGCAGCATTCCGCCGAGATCTCGCTTGAGCAGATAAGACAGGATATTCTTGACTTTGTAATCAAGCCTGTAATTCCTGCTGAGCTTATGGATGAAGATACCAAGTTTTTCATCAATCCGACAGGAAGATTTGTAGTCGGCGGTCCTCAGGGTGACAGCGGACTTACTGGAAGAAAGATCATTGTAGATACATACGGCGGTTACTCGCGTCACGGCGGCGGAGCTTTCAGCGGAAAGGATCCGACTAAGGTTGACCGTTCGGCAGCCTACGCAGCACGCTATATTGCTAAGAATATCGTTGCAGCAGGTCTTGCAGATAAGTGTGAGGTTCAGCTTGCATACGCAATCGGAGTAGCTCAGCCGGTATCCGTACTCGTTGATACATTCGGCACAGGCAAAGTGTCCGAAAATGCTCTGTCTGAGGCTGTAAGAAAGGTCTTTGACCTTCGTCCGACAGCTATCATAGAGATGCTTGACCTCAGAAAGCCGCAGTACAGAAAGCTTGCAGCATATGGTCATATGGGTCGTGAGGAGCTTGGCGTGGCTTGGGAAAAGACTGACAAAGCTGATGCAATTAAGGCAGCTCTTGCGTAATAATTCGGAGATTATATTATGGATGAAATGAAAAATTATACTGAATTTTCGTTCAGCAACCCTATTTTGATTGATGTTTTCGGGAACTATATGGAGAATGCTATGCTTGCGTCCTTTGTTTCTCATAACGGAACTATCAGCCTGAAGCTTGAAGTGACTCCTCCCGCTGCGCCTCCTAAGAACTGTGAGGATGTGCTGAGTCTGCTGTTCAATATGCTTGAAAGCAGCGAAGATACCGCAGTCGGACAAGCGTATTCAGCAAAGAAAACTGAAATAATGCGTGAAACTCTTTTAAGGCTTTCTCAGGTTCTGGATGGATTCTCTGACGTGAATCTTGTTCTGCATACAACAGAGCAGTCACCTGAAAATCCTGATGAAAAAATTACAAAGCATACGGAATTCAAGCTGCACAGAACAAAGTCCGAAACAACATCAGAGTAATAAAATTATGGCTGGCTCAAAATGAGCCAGCCTTTTGTGTTTATTCAGATTTTCTGATAATGTATCCGGGACATTCCACATTTTTGAAGTCCAGCGGATAAGAAAGCTCACGCATAGAAACACAGGAGCTTTTTCCTATAACTATGTGGTCAACCAGCTGCACACCAAGCGGTAACAGGATTTTATGGATATGGTTTGTAGCGGTATAGTCATCATAGGATGGTGAAGCGTCACCTGAAACATGATTGTGGGCAATAAAAACGTACGGAGATTTGTTTTTTATTGCGAAATCAGCGACTTCACGATGCGAGATTCGCACGGAAGTGATATTTCCGCTGAATATGGTCCTGCAATCCTTGATCTGAAATTTTTTATTGGTGCATGCAACAACAAACTGCTCGACCAAAGCTCCGATAAAATAGTTTTTGAAGAATCTGAGTGCATTCTCAGCTGAATTTAAGGATTTTATGTTTTCGATTTCAATATGATACTTCTTGCTAAGCTGAGGAATTGTTTTCAGCAAAGCCGCAGTACGGTCATTGATTCCAAAAATATTTTTGAGATCATTAACGTTGGCGTCAATGACAGAGTTGAGAGAATGATATTGTCTGAGGAGCTTGTCAGAAGTTTCTTCCAGATTTGTTTTAACATCAAACGAAAGGATGAGCATAAGGATTTCCTTTTCAGAAAGCGAATCAAATCCGTTATCAGTATATTTTTTCAGAAGCTCCTGTTTGAGTGTTTTATCCTGATATGTCATAATGATCTACAGGCTCCAATCTTTTGACGAAAAACTGAATGCACCGTGCTGCCTCAGGGAGAACGAACCTGTCTCATTGCAGATAATATAGTCGTATACAGCAATGTTCAGCGGTTCAAAAATATCCATCAGAAACCTAAGCGCAGCATAATCTTCGCTTGAGGGAATCAAGGGCTTGTTCAGGTAATTGCGTCCTATAATAATTTTGTTCAGGTTATTCAGCAGAACAAATTCCGTAAGACTGCGGGCGGCATCTTTACCGGGAAGAAGAGAATCGGCTGGAAGAGGAATAGTTTGATAAAGCTCCATTTGTGAACTGATACTGAGAATAGCAAGCGATTCGGAGCTGTGATACGAAAAGTAATCCATCAGATATTTATTTATATCCTCCTGAGCTTTGAAAAAGAAGGACTTCACCGGAGAATTCGCGTAATATCGGCACAAATCACGCATAAATTTAATGAAAGTGACTGAAGAATTTCCAATGCCTTTTAAAGAAGTAACAGCGTCATTGTCAGCTTCAAAAACTCCGGCGATACTGCCGAATTTTTCAAGAAGGTCATGAGCGAGCTCGTTTGTGTTCTGCCTTGGAAAAACATGAAACAGCATCAGCTCAAGTACTTCATGCTCAGCAAGCTCGTCAGCACCGAGCTGAAATAGTTTCCTTCGCAAACGCTCACGATGTCCTGCATGTGAACTCTTCATATTATCACGTCCTCAGCAATTGAATTGTTGTAGTACTTATTATAATACAAATATTATATCACATAAAATTGGATTTTTCAATAAAAATGTACTAGTTTTGATGAATTAAGATGTGTACAATTATGTCCGGATACGATTTTTTGAGTGATGATTATTTTGAATGTGCACAATAATATTGTTATGACGTAAGAAAAGCGCTCAAAAGTGCATAGTGATTCTGTGCAGAATCCGATGTTAATACATTGTAAAAAGCGTTTATCTTACACATATTGAAATATTGACTTTTAAAATTTCATGTGATATCATAAATAATAGATTAAACCTGTTTAAAAAGATTTAGATTGGAATTGGAGGAAATTTAATATGAAGCTCAGAAAAAGAATTATAAGCGGTCTGGCTTCGCTTGCACTTTCTTTGACAGGTGCTGCGGGAATTACTTTATCATCTCCTGAAAGCAGCCTCAAAACATCGGCAGCTGGCGAGGTGTGGAAGTTTGACTTCGGAAATGGAGGAACTGAAAGCGGATATACAGGAGTTTCTGCTTCGGATGCATATTCTTCATCAAACGGATATGGTTTTAATACAACCGCCAATATGGCGAACGTTTCTGCGTCAGGCACAGGAGTATTGAGCGACGCTGTCCAGTTTAAAAGCACTGATGAATCCAACACATTCAATGTAGACCTCTCAAACGGACTCTATCAGGTTACCGTTTATCTTGGCAATACAAACAGAACAAGTGTAAAGGCTGAGGGAATGCT
The DNA here is from genome assembly GCA_017463375.1 of Ruminococcus sp. GTDB lineage: Bacteria > Bacillota > Clostridia > Oscillospirales > Ruminococcaceae > Ruminococcus. Next base: position 66,060 of record JAFTPG010000037.1, read on the forward strand.
TCAGCTGATAAATATGACCGGAAACAATGCTGTTGACACTTTTCAGATTCCGGTAACTGATGGTCAGCTTAATATTATGGCCACCGAAGGAAAGGCAGGTTATGCGTTCACGATGAGTGCACTGGAAATCGAGAAGATTTCGGATGATCCTACAATGAAGCCGACAATCTGGCTTTGCGGCGACTCGACAGTATGCAACTACTATCCGCTTGATACAAGCGTTCAGGGCGGCTGGGGACAGATGCTGAATCAGTTTGTTGATACAAATAAATATGAAATCCGCAACATGGCTGCAAGCGGTCAGTATGCAAAGGGATTCGTTGACGCAGGACAGTTTGAACCAATTGAATATTACGGTAAAAAGGGCGACTACTACATTATTTCAATCGGAATCAACGATACAAATTACTCAAATGCGGATGAGTACTACCAGACTGTTACATCAATGGTTACGGCTGCAAAGGCAAAAGGCATGGAGGTAATCCTTGTCAAGCAGCAGGGACGCAACGGGGACGCGACAAGAAATCCTCTTCTTACAGGAAGATGGTTCGGAACTCAGCTTGACCAGATCGGAACAGAGCAGAATGTTCAGGTAGTGGATCTGTTCACTCTCTGGCAGGATTACTGCATTTCAATCGGAACAGACGCTACAACTGCACTTTACATGGACGGAGATACGCTTCATCCGAACAGACAGGGTGCAATAAAGCTCGCAGAGCTTGCTTCCTCACAGATCGCATTCGGAGAGACAAAGCCTCTTGACGGTGCAGTGATGGATGAGAGCGCAAAGTATATGTTCAAAAATGTAAACAGCGGTCTGTATATGGAGGTAGAAGGCGGAACTGCCGCAGCTGGAACTAATGTCCAGCAGTGGGGAGCTTACGGAGCTTCTGCACATAATACATGGCAGGTTAAGGCTGCGTCTGATGGGTATTACTATATTTTCTCAATGCTCGGCGACGGCAAAACATATTATCTCGATGTAGATTATGGTAAAGCTGACAACGGTACCAATATCGGAATCTTCACCAACACAAATGCAGACGCACAGCTCTTTAAATTTGTAGACAACAATGATGGAACATATACGATTGTAACAAAGTCCTCTGCGGACAAGAGCGCAGTTGAGATTGTAAATGCTGAGCTAAGCAGCGGAGCAAACGTTCAGCAGTGGGAGCTTAACGGACATAATTGTCAGAAATGGTATGCTGAAAAGGTTGAATATACTTCTGAGCCTGAAAAGCCGACAAATCCTTCTGAGGAGCGTGAGTCAACTCGTAAAACGATCAGCATGGCCGGCGATGCTGACTGCAGCGAAACATTGGACATCAATGACGCTGTAAAAGTAATGAGCTATGTAACTAATTCTGCTGATTATCCGATCGATAACCGAGGAAGAAAAAATTCCGACGTTTATCAGCGCGGCGACGGACTTAGCAACATGGACGCTCTTGAGATCCAGAAGGCAATCGCTCAGATGTCCTCAATAAATGAATACGATACAGAGTACTACTCAGCGAAGGACGCTGAATATGTAAACGCAGTTACAGAAACCACAAACGAAGGTTTTATTGACGAAAACTACATCAATCTTGATAATTCCATTGAAAGCAGCATTACATGGATCATTGAAGCTGAAAAAGCAGGAAATTATCATGTTACATTCAGAATTGCAAATGGAAGCGCTGATGACCGTAAGATGAAGATTGAGGTAAATGGTTCATCTGAATACTGGTTACAGTCTTTCATGACAACAAATTCATGGACTTCATGGGAAGAGAGAGGTATTGTTCTTCCGCTTCTCGAAGGAAAAAATGAAATTAAACTCACATCTGCAACGGAAAACGGCGGACCTAACTTTGACTATCTCCGTTTTGAGTGGACAGAGGAACCGATAGCTGAGACATATATTCCCGAAGAACCGACAACTGATCCTGTCGTGGAAAATCCGGTAATTTATATTGCAGGTGATTCTACGGTTCAGAGCTATCGTGAAAGCTACGCTCCTCAGCAGGGATGGGGATATTATCTCGGAGACTACTTCAACGAGAATGTAACTGTTTCCAATCATGCTATAGCAGGAAGAAGCTCCAAGAGCTTCATTGATAATGGACGCCTTGATACAATTCTGGAAACAATGAAGGAGGGAGATTATCTCCTTGTTCAGTTTGCAATCAATGATTCCGATTATACAAAAGAGGAGAGATACGCTCCTGTCTGCGGAGATGTACAGAATCCGACAGAAGGCTCCTATGAATATTACTTGGAGCAGTACATTAATGCAGCACTGAATAAGGGCGCTACACCGGTTATGGTTACAACTGTTATCGGACTGAAGGCATATTCAAACGGAACCTTTGTAAACAGCTACACAAGTCATTGTCAGGCAATGAAGGATATGGCGGCTAAGTACAATATTCCTTGTATTGACCTTAATACCTTAATGGTAAATCATTATAATTCAATCGGCTATGATGCCGCTTACGCTTATCATCTATGCGGAGCTGTTGAGGGATCGACCGATATGACTCACTTTACTGAGACAGGCGCAAATGCTGTTGCAGGATTAGTTGCAAACGCCATCAAGGGACTTGATCTTCCGATTTCGGATGATGTAAAATAAGCAAAAAGGGACGTTTCAAACGTCCCTTTTTAGTACTAAGCGGTATAAGAAACCTACAAATAAAAATCAAGGGCACTCAAAAAAGAGTGCCCAAAATGATTTTTACCAATGTACGCTTAAATTAAGCTCTCTCAACCTTACCTGAACGCAGGCATCTTGAGCAAGCGTAGATATGACAAGGAGTACCCTTGACGATAGCCTTAACACGCTTTACATTAGGCTTCCATGTTCTGTTTGTGCGTCTGTGAGAGTGAGATACTTTAATACCGAAAGTAACACCCTTTCCGCAGATATCACATTTTGCCATTAGGTTGCACCTCCTTCATCGCTTAAAAAAATACAACATGATTATTCTACCACAAATGAAAAAAAAAAGCAAGTGTTTTCTGAAAAAAATCGAAAAAAATTTTTTGAGGCATAAATTTTCCGTTACCACTTGAAAAAAAGAGGGAATTATAGTATAATAAAATTTGAATATATCCTTGCGGATTAAAATTCATAAAAGCGGTAATATTTACATTATAACCGCAGGAAAGTGTTAGAGGTACATTATGAATACTTATGATTTGCTGCAATATCTGTCACGAATTCTCACAATGCTTCTTGTGCTTCCGCTTCATGAGGCGGCACATGGCTTTATGGCGAAGAAAATGGGCGACGATACCGCAGAGCTTCAGGGACGTATAACGCTGAATCCTTTTGCTCATCTTGACCCAATAGGCTCGCTTCTTATGGTTTTCACCGGTTTCGGCTGGGCAAAGCCTGTTCCGATTAATCCTATGCGTATGAGGAAGTATCGCGCAGGAACAGCGCTGACTGCTCTTGCAGGCCCTGTATCAAATCTCATAGCAGCCTTTATCAGCGGTCTTATCTATAATATTCTTATCTGCTTTGAGACCTTTGCTGACGCTTATGTAGAATATTTTTATATGGGTTCTGTAACGCCAGCTGCTTGTCTTTTGATTATACTCCAGTTCCTCTTCAGCATCAATGTGGGACTCGCTATATTCAATCTGATCCCTCTTCCGCCGCTGGACGGTTTTAACGTTCTCCGATATTTCACAAGCGAAAAGGTCGATCGCTGGTTCTATATGCATCAGAGAGAAATTTCATACATTTTCCTGATTGTCATTCTTCTGATAACAAGACTGCCCTATGAATATAATTTTCTCTCAAGAATAACAGGTTCCGTATGTGATCTGTTGTGGAATACTGTAAACTGGATCCCGCAGAAATGGGGCGTATTGGCTTCATGAGTTCGCTTTCATTCAAGCTTGATGTGTTTGAGGGACCGCTTGATTTGCTTCTGAACCTGATTTCAAAACACAAGCTCAATATCTGCGATATAGAGATCTCAAAGCTTCTGGAGCAGTATCTCTTATATATAGACCAGTGTCATGAGCAGAATCTTGAGCTTGCAGGCGAATTTCTCGAAATGGCAGCCAGACTTATATATATCAAGACGGCTTTTCTGCTTCCGCAGCCTGAGGAAGCAGAGGTGCTCAAAAAGGAGCTGGAAGGCGCTCTTATTGAGTACTCAATATGCAAGCAGGCGGCTTCATATCTCGCTTCAAGATTTATCGGAGCAGATATATTTGTCAGACAGCCTATGAAAATTAAGGTTGATACCATTTACAGTCTGGTTCATGAGCCTGATCGACTTGTTATCTCGTATTCAGGA
>JAFTPG010000118.1 GCA_017463375.1 Ruminococcus sp.
ATATCCTGAATCAGTGTATCGCTGTCATCGTCCGAAATGCCGCAGAAGTCCTTGACCTCACTTAGCGAAACCTGACTCAGTTTCATCGGGCTTCACCTCAGCCTTCTTTGCTTTAGACTTCTTTTTCTTAGCAGGTTCAGGGGTCTCCTGCTCCGTTTCAGGAGTCTCCTGTCTCGATGAAGTGATTTCAGTATCAGGATTCATTTCCTGTTCAGTCTCAAAAGTATTCTGCTCCTCTGTGCATTCGACTGCATAACCGATTTTGATCAGTTCTTTTGCAACGTTATCGTCAAGTTCAAGTGTGCTGCCTTTAACGACCGATATAGCATTCTGAGAGAGTTTCAGCACAAAACTCCTCAATGATTTCAGCTTCATCATGCCATCACCAATGCCGCAAGCTTCTGCTCGTCAGTCACCTTGGAATCAAATTCGAGCCATGCAATTACGCCGAGAGCGTGCTGTGTGGCATACTTCTCACGGAGCACTTCAATTGATATATTCTCACGCATATTGACGGAAAGTCCGCTGTAGTCGCCATAAAGAATCGGCTTCTTTCCGGTTTCAATTTTCGGCATATTCTCTGAGAGATACACAGGTTTACCGAGAAGCGTATGAGGAAATTCCTTTGTTACATCTGTCTGAATGAGAGGTTTTTCATCGCCGTCCTTGAGAAGCTTGATGGCTGTGAATGTGTCCGAGTGCATTGTCCAACAGGCATTCTTCTGGTATACAGTCTTGACTGCCGCCTGAAGTCTGATAAGCTCGTCGAGCGTAATTGCTGTCGAAGCTGCGGCTGTAACTGTATTCGCTGTGTTAAGCGCGCCCTGTACAGCGTCAGTGCCGGTGCCGGTGAGAAGCTCTCCCTCGACGAAGCTTGACACTTTCTCAGATATTTTACGGATGATAAAGTCAACAACGTTAAACTTTGCATTGTTGACGGTACGTCTGCCAATAAGCACAAGTGCGCCCACGAGATAGCCCTCAAGGTCGACAGAGGCAAACGCTCCGCTATTGGCTGTAAGCTCCGTGAAATCGTCGGAGTAGCCTGCTGTGATATCACCGTCCTTGATTGTCCACTTAGGAATCTGAAGCTTGCCCCTCTCGTGATATACGTCAGCTCCGGCGAGGATAGGACAAAGCTCAGTTACCTGTTCAATGATTCTGTTCGCAATCGTCTCAGGGATGATCGCTCCGTTGTTGCCAAGACTTATGTTCTGTCCGTCAGCTCTCATCTCGGTGGTTCTGCCGAGGAGGTATTCGCAGAAAGCACGCTCCTCCTGCTCCTCTGTAGTGGGATTCTCGTGGCTGAGATTATTTTCAATATGCTCAGTGATGAGCTTCGCACGTTCCTCAGCGCCAATCGTAGCATCAATAGCCTTGATTTCCTTTTCTGCGTCGTTGAATTTGGTCACCTCCTCGTCAGTAAAAGCTCTCTCCTCCGTCTTTGCCTGAGCAAGCATTGAATCGAGGAGTGCCTTGAGCGCAGCTCTTCTTTCGATAAGCTTTTTCATCTTTTTAAAGCCTCCAGTCTTTTTTCATAGTCTGATAAATCGGGTTTATTTTCGGATGGTATGATACACAGCTCCGGCATGATATCAATTGCACGCTGTTCGACAAGGCAATCACCTTCGTCGGCACGATATTCAACCGAGGTTGCTGCATAACAAGGATTTTTATTTACGACAAGCGTAATATGATCAAGCATCAGTCCACTGATACGGCGGAGAGGTAATTCTCCCTCGGCTCTCTGCTCAAGCTTGTCGATTACATTGTACATGCCAAAGCTCCAGCCTCTGATTCTGCCCTTCTTTGCCATCTCAATGACTGTCGGGTCAGTAATGAGGACATCGGCATGGAGTCCGATAGCATCCTCTTTGAGTTTCAGTGTGCCGGTTTTGGTGGATGCGTAGGCATGAGTTTTATCATGGTCTACACTTACGGCTATGTCTCCGCTAGCTTCAATAGCCTTAGCAAAGGCTCTTTCCTCAATCGTTTCAACACATTTTCCATGCGGTGTGATTACAGGACGTGAGATTTTCCCCGTGACGTTTACATAGCCGTAGATGTGCAGTCCGTCGGCTCGTTCTTCAATGCGCATTTAATCAGCTCCTTTCAAGTTTTTAAAAAACTTTCAGTTTTTTTAAAAAAACACTTGACACGTAACAAATTACGTGTTATAATATATACAGGAGGTGAGGTTGTGAATATGTACTCGTCAAGAGAGGTTATTAAAATGCTAAAGGCTGATGGATGGTATCAGGTGCGATGCACCGGAGATCACCACCAGTTCAAGCACGATAAAAAGCCGGGACTTGTATCAGTGAGACATCCTGTTAAGGAACTGAGCAAAAATGACCTCAAAAGTATTCAAAAACAATCAGGGCTGAAATTTTAACAGCCCTGATACCTCCTATCTTTTTTTCAGAAAGGCTGTGAAAGTATGAACAAACCTGATTATTACAAGTTTATCGCCATTTTCAACTATTATGAGGAGGGTATCAGCATCACCTTTCCGGATCTCGACGGCTGTGTCTCACACGCTGATAACGATGATGAAGCTTTGACGATGGCAAAGGAAGTTCTTATGCTCCACCTCTACGGTATGGAGGAGGAAAACATGGATATCCCTGCTCCGTCACCGCTGAGTAAAATCAGCACTGCTGAGAATGAACTTGCCGTTCTGGTGGATGTTTTCATGCCGCCGTTCCGTGAAAAGCAGCGTAAGAGATTTGTAAAGAAAACTCTTTCCATCCCTGCATGGATCAATGCAGAGGCTGAGCATGCCGGAATTAATTTTTCTCAGGTTCTCCAGAATGCACTTGTTCAGCAGCTCGGCTTATAACCTGTCTTTTCCCTCGTCTTCGGATGAGGGAATTTTTTTCAGACTAGCCAGCTTACCTGTGTTAGGTGTATATATTTCCATCGTCTCAGGATCCAACAGCACGTCTGCTAATCCCAGCTGGATAAAGTTAAATCCGAGCGGCTCATAATCCTCTTCACGGCGGATCTCATCGGTCTGAAGAATGCCGTGCTGACGGGCGATAGCATACGCCTGATATCTTTCGAGAATGCTTCCTCTCGTCAGCTCCTTTGTATCAAAAGCCCAGTAATAGCCCTGCTCCTTTTCAATCTCAAGCAGCAGATAAGTATCAAGGGCTGTTTCAATATGATTGAGCACATCCACGACTGCGCTGATAAACTCGTTTTTGTCCTCCGGAGTAGCTCCACCGTCAATGATGGTGTGCGGGAAACCGAAGAGCTTGCAAATCTCGATGGAGTTCGTTTTTTTGTTTTCATTAAGCTGAAGCTCAGCGGAGGTTGCTGATATCTCCTGAAAATCAACACCATCATTAAGAACTGCAACTCTTCTCTTTGAATCCTCGTTGGAATACATTGTCTCATAACTGTCGAGAATCCTGTCTATAGCTTCACGAGTAAGCTTGTTTTTCGATTTAATAAAACCTCTCTTGCTGCCACCGTTAAGCGATACAGTATTCTCCAGCTTCAAAGCGTTATATGCCGCTGAAAGTATCGTCGGATTCTCTCGCTGTATCGGAATATTGCTGTATCCGTCCCGGGTTTTGCGCATGAAATGCAGAAACTGAAAGTCATAGTATCTCTGTCCGTTCACAAGAACGTGAAACGCCTTGAAGATCGGATCGTGATTCTGAATAAAACTCACCCGGCTACAATCTACATAATGCAGGCTTTTTGTTCTGATTCCGTCGGAGTTGATGTATATCCATGCTCCGGAGCCAACGTAATAATCCTCAAGGGCTGACCTCCACATATCGACCGTCGACAAAGTGTCGCCAGTTTCACCATTAAGGAGGGCTATTCTAGGATCGTCAGTGACCTCAGTAATCCTGCCATCCTGCTTCCGGTAAAGCTTCACCGGGAGACGTGAGACTGCTTCGGTGATTTTTCTAATACACGCTGATACAGTCGGGATCTCCAACGCTTCACGCTTAGTCAGGTTGATGGACGTATCAAACAGCTCCAGTATCTTCACCGAGGATTCTGTACCCTCTGCTGTATCTGCTCTTATCTCAGGCTTATGCCCGAACAGTCTTGATATAACCGGTATTTTCATTGCTGCCGCCTTTCTTTATCGACTTATTATCTGACAAACAAACGCTTCCTCCTGCTGATCAAGGACGTTTACCTGTAGCAGGAATATTGCATTTATCAGCGATACCACCATATCCACCTTGCCAGCGGATTTCTTTTTGTTGACGTATTTGTTGAGGTTTGTGTCCTCTGTACAGCGTGCGTTCTGGAAATTGATTTCGAGCATCCGGTTTGTGAAATACCGGAAGGTCGTGCTGAGAATCATCTCCCTCAGAAGCTTAGTTGGACGATGAAGAACGCTTGAATGCTGTCTAATCTCAACGCACTCAATAGGTTCCTCTGCACTTTCAAGCTTCTGCACTGTAGAGATAGCGTTATAGCGGTCAAAACCGAGTTGCTGGATATCGACTCCGTACAGCTCCGGAAGACTCAGTATAAACTCCTCAACAAAGCTGTAATCAATAACCTCGCCGCCGCACGCAAAACATTCTCCGGCATCAATAAGACGCTGATAATCTACGTGCTCACGGTGAGTTTTTTCCTTGATTCTGTCGGCTGGGATAAATCCCCAGACCTTAGCGTATATAATGCCTTCGTGATATGTCACCATAGCGACAGAAGTATTATCATCCGTCTGGGATAAGTCGAGACCGAGGTATACTTTTTTACCCCGCCAGAACTCCGGATCATCAGCTATAACACATTTCTTGACCTTTGTGATCTCGATATAGCCCTGAACTCCGAGACTCTTATACTTAACGTTAAGGTGCTTGCACAGGAAATTCTCACGCTTGTTTTCATAGAGTACAGCCTTTGTGCGCTTCTTTTTCAGTTCTTTCAGTATGTAATCATGCGTACAGGCGACGGGATTCGCCTGACACAGCATGATATCCTCAGTTTTCCATGAATCGCCCGTCTTGTAATTATCGTCAGGCTCATAGAGGAGAGCAAATATTCTTTCGTCGTCAAGAAGTCCGTCGAGTGACTTTTTGGCGATGTCGATTTCCTCCTCCATTGCATTGTCGTCGTTAGGATACTGGGTCGAAATGATGATTCCTAGCTTCTCGTGAAGCGTAATCTGTGAGGAACGCATCGCTTCTACGGGGTAGTTGTCCATCGCTCCGCACTCATCGGCAAGAAACATATTAGCAAGCTTGCCGTCCATCTTATCATGCGAGTAAGCCAGAGGCGTGAATTCCGACTCGGTAAGCTTACAGCGGATTTCACTGCGCAGAAGCTTGAATATTTTACTGTCCGATAACCACGGGCTTGATTTGATGATTTTTTTAATCGCAAGCTGAAGCTCCTGAGACAGCTTGAGGTCAGGCGCAACGCTGAAAAAACGGCTGAATCTCGGCTCTGTAAGAAGCCCGATAATAAAGATAACAGCGCTCGTAAAGGTCTTGAAGTTCTTTCGGGCAATCTCCAGCAAGCCTGTTTCATAATAGCGCAGTCCCGTGTCCCTGCTCCGAGTGCAGAAGAGTGCATACTGAGCAGCACCATAAGCTTGTCTGCACCGTAATGCTTCAAATCGGCACGGCACATGTCTGCATCAGCCTTGCCGCACGCCTTTTTCATTTCGCTGTACGCCTTCAGGAACGTTGCCTGATAATCTTCTTCTCTCAGCGAACGAATTTCCGGCTTTTTCAGTGTTTTGAAAAAATCCGTGAGCCTGCCTGCTTCCCAGTTGAGATATCTCTTGTTTTCTTGACGGTTAAGCACCTTTGCAGCAACAAGCTGCTCAAATCCGGATCTCATCAGGCTTTCTATTATTGGATACTTTACAAATTCACAGATATATTTCATTATTCTGGCTGTAGGAACACAGTAAGTATGCGGATGATAATAATAATTTCCACGAACCGCACTGAACCACTCATCAATATCAATATATCTGAGAAAGGTATTTTTCAATCTTCCCAGACCTAATACTAGATAATCTGTATTATTTCCCATGCAAGAATTGAACGGCTCTCTGGGATTGCACTCTTCCCATGTATAAGTGCCATACCAACCGTAACTAAATTTGAAACATCGGGCCAAATGCGGCTCGAGAAGATATCTCGTTGTCTCGGAGAGACTGACGTCAGGAGTTAAAACTTCATCTTCCTTATTATACAAAGAGTTCAGCATCCTGTTTCCGTTAGGATCACCGTTATAGCTTTTGGTTGCGTAATAAGCTCTCATCCAGACCCTGTTTTCGTTC
>JAFTPG010000119.1 GCA_017463375.1 Ruminococcus sp.
TCCTACCACGACCGCATAATCCGCAGCGAGGAGGAATTCCTCGAAATCTGTGATTACATAGATAACAATCCCGTAAATTGGGCTAACAATAAATTCAACCAGAACAAATGGAGGTAAATTCATGAGTCAGCAAAACCAGAATTACGATGAAAACGATATACAGGTCTTAGAGGGACTTGAGGCGGTTCGCAAAAGACCGGGAATGTATATCGGCTCAACAGGCCCCGGAGGTCTGCATCACCTTGTTTATGAGATTGTGGATAACTCCATTGACGAGGCTCTTGCAGGCTACTGTACCGAGATTACAGTGGAAATCCTCGAGGGCGATATAATCAGAGTCTCCGACAACGGACGAGGAATCCCCGTCGGAATCCATCCGAAAGAGGGAATTTCTGCTGCAACCGTTGTCTATACCGTACTCCATGCAGGAGGAAAGTTCGGCGGCGGCGGATATAAGGTCTCGGGAGGTCTCCACGGCGTTGGAGCTTCCGTTGTAAACGCCCTGTCCGAGTGGCTGGAGCTTACTGTAAAGGACGGTGAGCACGTCTACTTCCAGCGCTTTGAGCGTGGAAAATACAGCGAGCAGCTTAAAGTTATCGGCGATACGACCGAAACAGGAACTTCCGTAATGTTCAAGGCTGACAGCGAAATATTCGAGGAGACGATCTACGACTACGAAACTCTTCTGAAAAGACTCCGTGAACAGGCATTCCTCAACGCAGGAATCAAGATCGTTTTCTCCGACAAGCGTGAAAATGACGAGGAAAAGTCTGAAACGCTCCACTATGAGGGCGGAATCCGTCAGTTCGTGGAGCATATCCACGCTACAAGAGGTCTTGAGAGCCTCAGCGGAGAGGTTATCTATATTTCGGGAACTCAGGGAGATTCCTTTGCGGAAATCGCTCTCCAGTACAACGACAGCTACAACGAAGTAATTATGTCCTTTGCGAACAATATCCACACCAAGGACGGCGGCTCTCATGAGACAGGCTTCAAGAACGCTCTGACCAAGGTCGTGAACGAATACGGACGTAAAATGAATCTCCTCAAGGACAAGGAAAAGCTCCTCGGAGACGACGTGCGTGAGGGTCTTACGGCGATAATCTCGGTCAAGCTCACAGAGTGCGAGTTCGAGGGTCAGACAAAGGGACGTCTGGGAAATCCCGAGGTTCGCCCGTTCGTTGAGAAAATGGTTCAGGAGAAGCTCATGAACTTCCTCGAGGAGCACCCTGAGGTCGGCAAGATGATTTTCGAGAAGAGCATTTCTGCTCTGAAAGCCCGTGAGGCTGCGAAAAAAGCCCGTGAAAACGAGCGTCAGAAGAATGCATTCGGAAAATCTCCCATGCCCGAAAAGCTCGCCGACTGTCAGGAGCGTGATATCCGCTACAACGAGGTGTATATCGTCGAGGGAGACTCTGCGGGCGGCTCCGCCAAGCAGGGACGTGACCGCCGCTATCAGGCGATTCTGTCGCTGTGGGGAAAAATGCTCAACGTTGAAAAGGCAAGAATCGACAAAATCTACGGCAATGAGAAGCTCCTGCCCGTTGTGACGGCTCTCGGAACAGGTATCGGCGAGGATTTCGATATCGAGAAGCTCCGCTACGGCAAGGTTATCATCATGTCCGATGCCGACGTCGATGGTGCACATATCAGAACGCTTCTGCTGACATTCTTCTTCCGCTATATGAGACCGCTTATTACTAACGGTAATATTTATATAGCTCAGCCGCCGCTTTACAGAGTCGAGCGCAATAAGAAGATAAAGTATGCTTTCTCGGATGAGGAGCGTGACAAGTATATCGCTGAGCTTTCCGAGGAGGGCAAGTACAAGGTCGAGATCCAGCGTTACAAGGGTCTCGGTGAGATGGACCCTGAACAGCTCTGGGAGACTACTATGGACCCCGAAAAGCGTACAATCATCAAAATCTCCATGGAGGACGCTATCAAGGCTGACGAGGTGTTCACGATCCTCATGGGCGACAGGGTCGAGCCGAGACGCAACTTCATCGAGAGGAATGCGAAGTTCGCTCAGAATCTCGATATATAGGCAACACCGCACAAAGACCGCCTGACGGCTTTGCGCATGTCTTGCTTGTATCTTTTCCGTCATCTTGCCCAAAAATCCCTTGACATACGTCAGTATGCCTGCTGGATTTTTGTACAATCTGACGAAAAATTTAACTGCGCAATACACGCACAATCTTTGTGTGGTATTGCCTATAATCCAAGAATATACCAATAGTATATTCAGAGAGGAGCTTAAATGGAAGCTAATTACAGAATCGAAAAGGAATACACCATTCCTTATGACATATTCAAGGACGCTTATACTGCTTTTCAAAAGAAGAATATTTACCCGAGAACATACCTTTTTATGGGACTTTTTATCGTGCTTGCGGTAATCTATATATTTGCGGCAGTCGATGACCCGTCAAACAAGCTCTCGTATGTGCTGATTTTCGTGTGTCTCGCTCTTGCGGTGAGAGAGTGGTACAATCCGAGAAAAATACGCAGAACTCTGCTTGATACAATCAGGTCGGAAGGACTCGAAAACGAGGTCTACAGATTATGCGTCGGCGATGATTTTCTCGAGATTTCAACACTCCCACACGAGAATGTGGAAAACTCCGAGCCTGAGCCTCAGGAGGAGTCAGCCGAGGATGATGATTCCGGCTATGAGGAGGACGAGCATCCTGAAAAATCGGTTATTCCCATTAACAGCGAGCTTTCCGTGCAGGAGCATGATGAATTCTTCCTGATTCATATAAGAAAAAAGATGTTCTATGTTGTTCCGAAGAAGGATTTCTCCGAGCCTGAGCTTGAAATTATCAGAGGTCTGAATGCAGATGCGGCAGGAAAGTAAAATGCCGGTATTTTCGGTCAGACTGTTCATAAAATCCGTTTCCGCAGGCGCTTTTTTCACTGCTTATGTTTACTGGGGAACAGTTTTTGCGTGGCATATTAATACCATGCTTGCGATGTGGCTGTTCGCCGCAGCAGGTCTTATCACGGCTTTTCTGCTGTGGGAGGAGAAATTTGCACGGTTCATCGTCGGATGCGGCATCTCCTTTGCAGCGACAGCAGGATTATACTATTTGTATATGAATGCGAAGTTTCTGGATAAATTCTACCAGATGACCTTCGGATTGGATACTCCAGTTGGTACTGCAAGCTTTGCTTACGGATTTATGGTTCTGGTACAGATAGGAACCTTTGCGCTCGGTCTGCTGGTATGCTTCTGTATTGCAGTAACAGGAAGCTTCGGCGCAGATAACAGATCGGATTCCGAAAGAGCGCATGCGTCAAAGCTTAAAAATATACAGTTTGTAATAAGTGTGATTCTTCTCGCAGTTTCAGTTCTGCTGACTCTATGGCAGAGCAGATATCATTTGATAACAGGTTAATACACTTTGTAATATATACATAAATCTCACTCACAGGAGGTAAAAAAGTTGCTTTACAACGATAACTCAAAAGTAATAGACAGCGAGATCGTCAAAGAGATGGAAAGCTCCATGCTCCAGTATGCGATGTCGGTAATTGTCTCAAGAGCGCTGCCGGATGTCAGAGACGGTCTGAAGCCTGTACACCGCAGAATTCTGTACACGCTCCATGAAAACGGACTCACTCCCGACAAGGCTTACAGAAAGTGCGCCGATACGGTCGGTGCGGTTCTTGGACGTTATCATCCACACGGCGATACCTCCGTTTATGACGCTCTTGTAAGACTTGCTCAGGACTTCTCCATGAGATATCCACTCGTTGACGGTCACGGAAACTTCGGCTCAATCGACGGCGACGGAGCTGCCGCTTACCGTTATACCGAGGCAAAAATGGCTAAGCTCACCCTCGATATGCTCACCGATATCAACAAGGAAACCGTCGATTTCATGTCCAACTACGACGACCGTCTCAAAGAGCCTGTCGTGCTTCCGTCGAGATTCCCGAATCTGCTCGTAAACGGCTCTGTAGGCATTGCCGTCGGCATGGCGACTAATATCCCTCCGCACAATCTGGGCGAGGTTATAGACGCTCTCAGACTGCTTATAGACGACCCCGACTGCACTCTCGAGCAGCTCATGGAGCACATTCAGGGTCCCGACTTCCCCACAGGCGGAATCATCATGGGCAGGGCGGGAATCCGTGCCGCTTACGGTACGGGCAGAGGAAAGATCATCCTCCGTTCCAGAACTCACTTCGAGGAAATCAAGGGCAGAAACTGCATTATCGTGGACGAAATTCCCTATATGCTCCGCAAGGACAGACTCCTAAAGAGCATCAACCAGCTTGCAAAGGACAAGAGAATCGAGGGTCTTTACGACCTGCGTGACGAGTCCGACAAGGACGGTATGCGTATCGTTATTGAGCTGAAAAAGGACGCTAATCCGCAGATCGTGCTCAATAAGCTCTTTGCTCTCACTCAGCTTCAGGATACTGTCGGAATCATTATGCTTGCTCTCGTCAACGGCGAGCCTAAGATTCTTACGCTTAAATCAATGCTCCAGAATTACCTCGACTTCCAGGTTGACGTTATTCAGAGACGTACACGCTTTGACCTCCGCAAGGCTCTCGAAAGAGCGCATATCCTTCAGGGCTTCGTGCTCGCTGCGGACTATATCGACGAGGTAATTGCAATTCTCCGTTCCAGCAAGACCATTCCCGAAGCCAAGGAGCGCATGATGGAACGCTTCAAGGATGTGGATATGTCGGCTCTCCTCGACAGAGCACAGTACGACTTCACAGGTCTCCATGTCGAGCAGCAGACGGGACTTTCGTCCGAACAGGCTGACGCTATCGTTCAGATGCGTCTCGGACAGCTCACAGGTCTCGAGCGTCAGAAGATTACAGACGAGCTTTACGGTCTGCTTACAAAGATTTCCGATTATGAGGACATACTCGCAAACGTTGCAAGAGTTTACGAGATCATCATGACCGATCTCAATGAGATACGCAGAAAGTTCAGCGACAAGAGAAGAACTGATATCGAGTCCGTAAGCGGAGAGGTCGATATCGAGGACCTCATTCCCGTTGAGGACTGCGTTGTGACGTTCACAAACAACGGCTACATCAAGAGAATGCCCGTTGATGAATACAAGATCCAGCGCAGAGGCGGCCGTGGAGTTACAGGCATGAAGCAGCGTGAGGAGGACTATGTTCAGGAAATGTTCATCTGCTCGACTCACGACAATATCCTGTTCATCTCCAACAAGGGAATCATGTATAAGCTCAAATGCTATGAGATCCCCGACGGAACAAAGGCTTCCAGAGGCTTTAACCTCATCAATCTGCTTCCCCTCACAGAGGGCGAGAAGGTTGCCGCAATGATGAGAGCTTCCGACTTCGGCGATGACAAGTATGTCACTATGGTCACAAAGAACGGCAAGATCAAGAGAACTAATCTCTCGCTGTATAAGAATGTCCGCAAGAACGGTCTTATTGCAATCGGTCTCGACGAGGGCGATGAAATTGCAGGAGTCCGCATGACCGGCGGTTCTGAGCAGATTTTTGTAGCAACAAGAAACGGTATGGCAATACGTCTCGAGGAGGACAAGATACGTCCGCTTTCACGTTCTGCCCACGGTGTAAGAGCTATCAAGCTGCGTGAGGGAGACTGCGTTGTCTCTATGGCGAGAGTCCGTGAAGGAGCTGCTCTGCTCACCGTTACCGAAAAGGGCTACGGAAAGAGAACAGCTCTCGAAAATTACCGTATTCAGGGACGAGGAGGCTACGGTCTCACCAATTACAAGGTCGATGATGAAAGAGGTCACGTCTGCGGAATTAAAATTGTAGATGAAGCTGACGATATTATCCTTATCTCCAGCGAGGGTGTTATTATCAGAATCCTCGCAAGCGATATCCGTATTATGGGACGTATCGCAAAGGGAGTCCGTGTAATGAGAGTCGGCGAGGACGCTAAGGTAGTTGCGTTCACCCGTGCCGAGCATGATGATTCTGCTGAAATTGAAAAGGTAGAGCAGCTCACTGAGGAGCAGATCAAGGCGGAGGAAGCCGAGGCTCAGCTTGCCGAGCAGAATGAGGTTATCGTTGAAGCGGAAGCAGAAGAATAAAAAATAAAGTCTTTGGGTGTCGCCTTTCCTCAGAAAGGCAGTTGGGGGGTGACTCCCCACTATTGGGCATCCAAATCAGTAGGGGCGACCCTTGCGGTCGCCCGAA
>JAFTPG010000038.1 GCA_017463375.1 Ruminococcus sp.
ACATTGACTGCAGCGTTGACCTTGGTGATGATATCGTTCAGGATATCATCGTTGATTTCGCCGTTGTGATTAACCTTCATAATAGCGCAGATGTTTTCCCACGCTGCAGCTTCATTGAGCAGGTACGCTGTGTCTGATGCCTCTTCATCGGCGAGCCCGGCAAAGTCAATCAAGTTCTTTTTGTCTTTATCAAAATCGATCCCCTTGACCTTTTTCATCAAAACCTTCTTAGCCTTATCGTCACAGCTCAGACTGCTGATAATTTCAGCAACGCTGCCTTCGCAGTACTCTTTATGCCAAATGGCAGAGAGTATACGCTTTGCAGGAGCTTTAAGAGTATATTTCACTTCCTGCTTGACCATCGACGGATAAACGCTGCCGAAGATAGCAGGGAGCAGCTCTCCGGCGACAACAGAAACACTGTCGGCGATCGTTACCGATGCTGTGTTGCCGTCAGAGCCGGAGTACTGCACCGACTTGTTTTTGGTGTCGGTCAGAGCAGCCTCGGCTTTGACCTGAAGCTGTGCCTGAAGCGTATCATATTCCGCAGTCAGGCTCTTGATTTCCTGCTTGATTTCAGCCATGCGGTCGATTACATTAGAAATACTCATTATACAGCCTCCTTCATCTTAGCGGCGCAGTCAGGGCATACGCACACATCCTTGTATTTGCGGATATTCTCAACGCCACCGCAGAAGCGGCAGTGATTGACATGCGGTCTGATCAGCAGCGCACCCTCTTCGGTAGTAACTAAATCGACCGACATTCCGGGCTGCCAGCCAAGCGACAGGCGCACATCCTTCGGGATAGTGATTCCTGACTTGCTGGTAAGACGTTTCGATGTTGTCATAAACATGACCTCCTATTCAGTTTTCAAAATTCTCCTTGACTCTGCATTTTCACGGGCTTGTCACCGTCATTGGCTGCATTAAGGTGAGGAGCAGGAGACTCCTCAGCCGTATGTTTCTTTTTCAAGTTTTATACATTGATTCAGCAGCTTCATGTATTTGGCATCACATTTTCTTATAGCTGCATAAATTTCAAGTGCCTGCGGATTCGAAAGATTGCGTTTTGATTCAGGTAAATCGTTGAGTTGCTTTCTCAGTCTTTCGCCTTCCGCTTTTGTTTCTTCCAGCTTTTGGTCAGTTACAGTAATTTTAGCTTTGCCAACCAGTTCTAACCACGAAAACGTTGGATATGTTAATTCAAACGCTCTCATTACCACTTCAATCAGTTCAGACTTACTGCACTTCTGCAGCTTTTCACGCAATTCTGCTGCACGTTTGTTCATCCTGCGTGTCCTCCTCGACCGGGATTATGATTTTATAGCGATGCACCTTTACACCATCCTCATACCCCTTGCGATAGATTTCCTTGTACTTGACCGCTTCAAAATAGTTGTTTGCCAGCGTCCAGCCAATATATCCGACCAATACAACCAGCGCCGGGAGGAGAAATTCCCCTCCCATCGAAAGCGGACGGTCAAGCCATTCTGCAACGGCTAAACTTATAAGCAGGGTAATTACAGCTCCTGCCAGTGCTCCGGTGATCATCGTTTTTACAAACGTTTTCATTGTTAATCCCTCCATTTTGGTATTGTTCTTACTGTTCCTGTGTGACGATGCTGGATAACTGTTTCTGTGCTGGTATCCTTTATAATCAGCCAGTTCCCCGGGTCTAATCTGTACCCGGCAAGCATTATCTTCTGTGCCCTTGTTGGGGCTTTTCCGTGTTTCATATTGCCTCCTATACCGCTATATCCATAAATTTTGCCATCGCAACGAGCCCGTTGTAGGAGTAGTCCTCGTTGTCATAGGCGTTTGAGAAGAGATTAATAACGCCTCTTATAGCCTGTGGTGTCTGTGCGATGCGATGCAGGAAGTCTATCTCCTTATCCTTGTGCTCTGCATCCAGAATAGGAAACAGCTTTATAATGTCCTCACGAAGGATTTCAGCTTTTGTGTAGATTTTCTTCTGTTTTGTTCGGTTTGCAATCTGTGCAAATTCTGCTTTTTTGCTTCCGATTCGTGCAACAGTATCAAGGTTGCCTACAAAGCAGATTCCCAGGGTCTGACCTTTGTCATTGAAATAATCAGAAAAGCTTCTCAGCACTTCAATCGTTTTGACGGTAAGGTGCTGTGCTTCATCAAAAATCAGTACCATTCCGTCGGAAAGTTTCCTTGCAATAGCAAACCACAGCTCATCCCTGGAGCGTTCCGGAGCAGCCCCAATTCTATCTGCAATAACTTTCAACAAACTTTTTACACTAGTTAAGCATGGATTAACCGTTATCAAAACGCTGTTTGTAGGGTTGTCCGAAACAAATTTTTGTGCCGCTTTTGTTTTTCCGATACCAGCATCGCCAGCAGCTACTGCAAGACCGCCCTTAACTTGGCAGACACTAATAATATCGTAAACTTGGGAAGAGATACTTGTCGGAGCATAATCGATCTCAGTGTATGTAAGCTTAGCCCTCTCCTTTACTCCGAAGTAATTAGCTATTGCTTCAAAAATGCTTTGAGGATCCGCCGGATATTTGCCATTTTTTATCTGTGACAGAGCCGTGCCGGATATTCCTATCAATTTTCCGACTTCATTCTGACTGATGCCCTTTTCACGTTTCAGCTGTTCAACTTTTGCAAGCAGTTCCTGTTGTTCTGGTGTATACATGTGATCATTCCTTTCTCTTGGCTGCGTTATGTGAGATTCGGCGGAGACTAATGTCTACCGGGATGTTCTCTGCTCCTACAGCCTGTTTTTCCTCTACTGTTTCCTCATTAGCCATGACAGGGATAATGTTTTTAGGCATTCTGATTTCAAAATTGTCCTCTTTCGATTCCCAAGCTTTGCGTATTGTTCTGTCAAGCATCGTTATACGCTGTTCGTTGCTTAGATTTGCAGTAATACCCTTAGCCTGATCACGCACAAATTTTCTTGACATACGGATCAGTGCCTGTGCATCCGCAATCTTTTCCTGGTTTTCTTCCAGGTAATCAACCATAAGTGTGTCTGCAAGCTTCCACTCAAACATAAATTTTTCTGTGTCTGAGTCATAAATACGCACTCTGCGCAGATCTGCCGGATCATAATGTACATACACCTCATGTTCAAGATTGTTAATGGTCTGCTCTGGGTGCATGTACCAAAGCTTTTCTCCGGCAATCGTGATATAAACACCGTTACGTTTGATTTTTTGATGTCTGGTCGAACGCATCAGCATAAGATTTAAATCACTGGGATTAGCTTTCCTGACCGCTATTATCGTTTTGTTCCATACATCAATACGGGACATTCCTTTATAGCAGCGTTCAGATCCACCATAATTTTGACAGTTGTACTCTCCGTCAATCCAGGCGTCGAACACTTCCCTTATTTCATAGTCACGGGGGATACCTCCGTTTTTGATAATACGTTTCAAATTTTCAGGACGTTCGAATATTGTCCCTCCGCAGAATCCTTCCCACAGCTTGGAAAACTGTTCTTTCACCGTCCTAAATGTACGCTCGATAGGCTTTGCCCTTGCATTTCTTACAATTGCATTTCGCATTTCTATGCCAAGCCGTTTGAAAATAGTTGGCGGTTCTGGCTGATCAGCCATCGAAGCTCTTGTTCTGTGTCCTTTTCCTCCCACATCGTGCGTTAGGAATTCTCGTCCATTATCGACATAGACACATTTAGGTATTCCAAAACGCATTATTCCATGCCTTAACGCAAGGATAGTTGACTGCGAGCAAGGAGATTCGGTTATATTCCAACCAGTGAGCACACCTGACTTGGCATCCAAAAAAGCTGTCAGGTAAAGTCTATGCTGTGTTTCACCGTCCCTTGAAATGATATCAAAGGTATGGTTGTCGGCAATCCAGCAATCATTAGCCTCAAGATTATCGTACAATCTCATCGCATACGGCGCACATCTGTCATTAAATGCCTTTTCTCCTTCACGCATAAGCGTTTTCAGGGCATAATTAACATCACGCTTTATTTGTCGGCGGAAGCTCTGCTCTGTAGGTATCTCACATAGTAACTCTGGATAAAACTCTTTTGTCCAGTCAATCGTATTGCGGTAACAAAGACTTGCCGTCGGCTGATTTTCATCGAGCCAGTACCAAAGGAACGCCTCCCAAACCGGAGCAGGTATTGTACTGCTTCCCCTGTTCCATGCGCCACGCTTATCAATCAGCCCTTCAATATCGTTGTTACGATAAGCATTCCATTTTCTGTACAGTATGTCTGTGGAAACCTTGATTTCCTTATGTTCAAGCTGACATTTTCCTACATAAAGCTTATCAAATTCGGTTTTATTGCCGTTATATGCACTCCTCAGACCTTGCCATTCTCTTACTATTTCCGACCAGAGAGTAACTTCCTCTCGCTCATCGGCAGATAGTTCTTCAAATGACCGCTGCGGACGTGCTGCTTTCTTCTGCTTTTTTGGCTTGTCCTCGTACCGTTCCGGGAGTAATCCCGTCTCTGTTCTCTTTTGCTTATACCATTTCTGTTGCAAGTTTTCAGGAAGTGCCGAAACAGGTAGCAGATAGCGCATTTTATTTGTCTCTGGATTCAGCTGCATTTCTGCCTGAATTTTCCCTTCCTTTATAATGCGTTTCATATACTGCTCAGAACAGCCTTTAAGCTCAGCAGCTTCCCTCACGGTCAAGTAATCCAAATTCAGCACCTCCTTCAAAAGGCTTGACAAATCTTCCTTAATCTGCTATACTATTCTCAGAGCTTGAACAAACGTTTCTTGAAATTGCTTCAAGTAGGGATTCCGTTTCGGTCAGAAGCGAAAGAATGGTTGCTACATTCTTTCTGACCTGTTCAGGCTCTATTTTTATGCCCTCGAGCGTTGTCAGCTCGCACAGCAGCTCTGCCTGCTGTATTGATAGCAACAGCATTTTTGCCCTGTACTGCATAATATCCATACATTTCACCTCTTTCTGTTTTCAAGTTGCTTGGTCTGCCATCGTCAGTGCCGGGAGACCATCCCCGGCAGACAGCGGATCAGCTCCGCTGTTTCGGCTATTCTTCAATATATACCTCACACTCACCGAGCAAGTCTATGATATTTCGGGTGTATCCGACGATACCCTCATATCGCAGCCATGTATCCAGTATCTCGGTAACATCGTACTCGTTCCGTATTTCCTCGAAACTCTTGAATCTGTTTCCGTAGGTTTCGTTAAAGGCTTCGACAATCTTTTCACGCATTGATATCATTATCCTGCCCTCCTTTCACCGAAGCTGAGCAGGTCATTTTTCGGCATTTTAAGCGACAGCGCAAGTACAATTAAAGTGCTTGCTTTAGGTATGTACTTATTCTGTTCGATTCGGGATATGTAGCCCTGTGTCAGCTTAGAGTGTTCCGCAAGCTCAACCTGGCTCATGCCAAGCTCCTCTCGTCGGCTTTTTATTTTGTAGCCTAAGGTCATGTTTATCATCCTTTCTATTGTAATAGATGTTTTGGTAATGTATAATGTAATCAGAAGGGAGGTGGATATATGAGAATTGTTCCTATAACAGAAACAGGTTCGAGTGAAGTAGCTGTAGATTTCAAGGGGTGGAGTATAAGTTATCCTAAATATCCTGATTATGAGCATTTGTCAAACGACAAAAAATTAGTAATAGAATATAAGGGGAAAAGATTGATTGAATTCACCCTGTTTCTTGATAATTTACATATTCATTCTGTAAACTGTTTAATATCCATAAATGGCAAAAGTATATTTGTTAAATCTGATTCAGATGAAATAAATGGATTTATGTAGTTTTTTTCTTCGCATTTTCTATGATTTTTCTCAAATCGATAGAAACGTATTTAACATGCTGTGATACTTTCTGTACCTGTTCCGCTTCCACCGGAGCAGGTATTTTTTTATGCTTTCTTACCTTAACTTTCATATCTCTACCCCCTATATATGCGCTTGGCATATCTCTGCACTGAAGCCAATGAAATGGCTATACCCTGCTCGGCTAAAAATTGCTTTACGTCATCGTATGTGTACTTCCTTGAGAGAAGCATATCGTCAACTTCAGTTCTCAGCACAGGCTCAAGCTTGCTTATGATGCTGTAATTTCCTCTGCGGCGCATGTCAGGCTCGTATGTATCGTAAAGGATGTCCGGAGCAGGTCTCTCAAGAAGAGGCTTGATTGCTTTTACGGTTTCACTAACAGCTGTAGAAACGGCTCTTGCAATAACCTCTTCGAGATTAATACCGCCGTAACCGCCCGAACGTCTGATTTCGGGAAGAACCTCATCAAACACCCAGCGTTCAAACTTCTTTGCTGCAGGGAGCTTGGAACGGATTATAAGTCTGTAGAGATTTCCTTCATTAATGAATTTCATTTCCTGTGTTCTGCCAAGGCTGTCGATGACTGAACGTTTCGTGCACCCATCTTCATCACAGTGGTCACGAACCGCTTTCTGCGGATTTGAGTATCCTAATATTCTTGCACACTGTGCAGCAGGGAAATACTCTTTACCGTCAATCATCATTACACTCAGCTCACCGAAGTCGCTGTTCTGGAATACTTTAAGGTTATTCATAAAAATTTCCTCCTTTTTATTTACATTTCAAGTTGCTTGTGATACAATTATCATAGGGCTTATTGCGCCCTGAGTTATTCACTGTTAATATTATAGTACGTTTAATATTACTTGTCAAGCGGAATGGTAATATTAAAATTACTTTCGGCGTTTTGAACAATTTGAAAGGGGATTTTTTGTATGTTTTATAACAACTTAAAAGCCATTTGTGACAAGAAAAACATCAAAATAACACCACTTGTCTTAGAGTGCGGAGGCACAAAGGGCGTTATTGGTGGCTGGAAAAAGGGAGCTGCTCCAAATAGCGACATCGTTATGAAACTTTCGGTAAGATTAAACGTACCAACAGATGCACTTTTATTCGGCAAAGAAAAAAGCTCACCAACGGTCGAACTGACCGCTGATGAGCAAGAGTTACTTGATATTTATAATAGTTTATCGCCAATGAGCCGTGGTCGTTTAAAAGAACGAGCAGAGGTTCTTGCTGAGCTTGAAGCTCCTGCACCGCCCACCTCTTGTACAGCAGAAGACGAAACAATCTTTATAGAATACTCTTCATGCAGCGTTTCAGCCGGAACAGGTGAGCCGCTTATCAGCGATTTTCACCCCGATTTTATCAAGGTTAAAAAGAATTCGCTTACTGAAAAGGCTAATTTTGCCGTTAAAATCAACGGAGACAGCATGCTTCCTTATTACAAAGACAATGATATTGTACTTGTCCGCTCTCAGCCGACTGTAGACCTCGGCAGGATAGGCATCTTTATAGTTGATGGTTTAGGATACATAAAGAAACGTGGTGAGGACAGGCTTATTTCTCTGAATCCGGCTTACGACGATATCCTTTTCAAAGAAGGACAGGACATCCGCTGCAAAGGCTTAGTTTTGGATATACTGAAAGATGAATATATAGCATAATTTTTATACAGCTAGTATAAAAATAGGTTCGGCAACTGGTTGCCGAAGTCTCTCAATTTAGTTGCCGAAGTTGCCGAACTTTTTCAGGCGTTTTCAAACTATAATTCGGACTAGTGTTTAAATCGGCTTTTAAATTCTTAAACGGCACTTTTCAACGATATATAGGCAATTTCTTGATTCACTTGAATTTTTAAAATCACCATTTAAACGCATTTTAAATGAAAATCTCATAAAAAATCGATCGCACCGAAATTGTGGAAAATTCCCCAAATCGGTGCGATATTTTTTGACACGTTAATTTTATTGACTTTAAGGTTTTTCAGGATTTTTCACTAGTTATTTGCCTATATACCGTCATTTTTCATAACTTCCCCGTCTTTTTACGCTTTTTTACGTAAGCGTCAAATAAACCGTGTCTTCCGAAAGATAGTTCAAAAAGTGTATAATAGAGACAAAGCAAGTCCAAAGACCAAATTAGAGAGACTAAAAAAGTCTATGGAGTAAAGTGGACTAAATTGGACACAGGAGGAACG
>JAFTPG010000120.1 GCA_017463375.1 Ruminococcus sp.
GACCCCTTTCCAAAGACTTCAACTCAAATTTTCCAGATAGGGGCATGCCCCTATCTGGAAAATTTAAATAAAAGTTTTAGGGAGGGAGTTTGAGGGATGACCCTTTTTCAAAAGGGTCTCCCTCAATAGATTGCGAAAACATCCCCCGATAAATTACAATTCAGCAAACATCTGATTATAAATTATGACGAAATAAAATAGTGCACAAAATAGCAAAAAGGGCTTGAAAAAACAGGCAGATGAGGTTATAATAAAAATACTATGTTTAACGTGGAGGCAATTATGGCAGATAATAAGATAGTTCGGAGAGCATCCGGTAAAAAGAAAAAGAGACCGAAAATCCGTTTTAATATATGGCTTATGATAGTTATGTTTGCGATTACGTTTGCAGGCTGTTTTGTGCTCTACATGATTGCTGCAAATATAGACGATGACTTTTTCAGGGAGGATTTTAAAACTGTAGTGCATGAAAGCACCCCCGATGATTCCATTGAAGCCGCCACAGATTCAGAGGAGGCAACGGAACCGCCCGTTCAGGAGATTATACAGAATCCCGTACCTGTATCGGCAGCAATTGATATATCATATCTTGAAAACTGCTGTCTTGTAACGGACTCTATTCTGCTTGGAATGGATGACACAGGATTCAGCGATATCCTCGGCAATTCAGAGCTTGGAGCTGCAACAGTCGGCAAGAAGAAGGTAGACAGCAACTACGGAAACGTTACAGTCGGCGAGGCTTTGAAGCTGAAAAAGCCGATGAATACATATATCATGCTTGGCAGTGATATAGGAGTATCGACTACAGAGGAGATGCTTTCGGCATATCTGAATCTTGTATCAGGATTAAAGGCGTCGGTTCCGGAGATGAAGATTTATATCATGCAGCTTCCGCCTGCGTACGCTGACGCTGAGAGGAATGCTCTCATTAATGACTTCAATACACGTCTGCTGACTCTTGCAAACAGCGTGGGAGTTTACTGCATTGACACTAATACTGAGTTCAAGGATAACGAGGGAAATCTCAGGGCTGAGTATATAAATGCGGATACAGGAGAGTATACAGATAAGTTCTATGATGATATCACGGGATATATTCTTACGCATACGGCTTGATTTGCGAAATGACCCGACCACAATATATTGTGGTCGGGTTTTGAAATTTAATCTAATGTTCACAAACTATGAAAATTACGGTATAGAGCCGAAAAGTGCTTTTGATAAAAGAATTTTTATGCAAGTGAACGAATTACCGAACTGCAACGGGGATGTATGTTGTGGAAAATGACGGTTGACAAGAGGACTTGTTTGCATTATACTAGTATAGACAAAGGAAAGAAGAGACACAATATATTGTGGTGTGTTCGGAGGTAATCGCTGATGATAATTCATATTGTAAAGAGAGACGGCAGAAAAGTGCCGTTTAATATCGAAAAGATCGCCAATGCGATTTTTAAAGCAGCTCAGTCGTGCGGAGGAAGCGACTTCAATGAAGCTATGGATACCGCAGTTGAGGTCTGCAGATATTATGAAAAAAACAACGGAAACAAGATTCCTACCGTTGAGGAGATTCAGGATCTGGTAGAAAAGGTTCTGATTGAAAACGGTCATGCAAAGACAGCAAAGGCATACATTCTTTACAGATACGAGCGTACACGCTCAAGAGAGATGAAAACGAATCTTATGTGTGTGCTCAACGAGCTGACCTTCAGCGCTGCTAAGGACAGTGACATCAAGCGTGAGAATGCAAATATCGACGGCGATACAGCTATGGGAACTAT
The DNA here is from genome assembly GCA_017463375.1 of Ruminococcus sp. Classification (GTDB taxonomy): domain Bacteria; phylum Bacillota; class Clostridia; order Oscillospirales; family Ruminococcaceae; genus Ruminococcus. The sequence goes on from JAFTPG010000120.1 coordinate 1,782, forward strand.
GCTGAAATACGGTTCTGTATCTGCAAAGGAGTACTATGAGATGTACGTTCTCGAGCCGAAGCATGCCAAGGCTCACAGAGATGGTGACATTCATATTCATGACCTTGATTTCTATACATTGACTACAACATGTACTCAGATTGACCTTATCAAGCTGTTCTCAAACGGCTTTTCAACAGGTCATGGTTTCCTGAGAGAGCCTAATGATATTGCGAGCTATTCTGCGCTTGCATGTATAGCAATTCAGTCGAATCAGAACGACCAGCATGGCGGACAGAGCGTTCCTACATTTGACTATGCAATGGCAGGCGGAGTAAAGAAAACCTATGCCAACCGCTATACTCAGAACGTTGCCAGAGCGCTTGCACTCATCGGAGGAGCAGAAAATGAATCTGAAATCGCCTCTGAAATCAGAAAGGAAATTGAGGAAAGCTTCGGACTCAAACCTGTTCTTGCCAACGACAACGGCTATCAGGAAAAGGAATATGAGCTTCTGCTCAGACATACTGACGCTGAAACCGCCAAGAGAATTCAGGCGTTTGCCGTGAAGAATGCGGAAAAGGAGACTAATCGTGCTACATATCAGGCGATGGAGGCTCTTATCCATAACCTGAACACAATGAACAGCCGTGCTGGTGCACAAACTCCGTTCAGCTCCATCAACTACGGAACTGATACATCTCCCGAGGGAAGAATGGTTATCAAGAACGTTCTCCTTGCTCAGGAGGCAGGTCTCGGAAACGGCGAGACTCCTATTTTCCCGATTCATATCTTCAAGATAAAAGAGGGCGTTAACTACAATCCCGGCGACCCTAACTACGACTTGTTCAAGCTTGCGTGCAGAGTTTCTGCTAAGCGTCTTTTCCCGAACTTCTCGTTTATCGACGCTCCGTTCAATGCTCAGTACTACAAAGAGGGTGATCCCGATACAGAGATCGCCTACATGGGCTGCCGTACAAGAGTTATCGGCAACAACTACGACCCGACAAGAGAAATCGTAACAGGCAGAGGAAACCTCAGCTTTACATCAATAAATCTTCCTCGACTTGCAATCAAGGCAGACCACAACGTCGGTGCATTCTTCGATATGCTCGACGAGATGATGGATCTCGCTATTGATCAGCTCATGCATCGTTTCAAGATTCAGTGCCAGAAGAAGGTCAAGAATTATCCGTTCCTTATGGGACAGGGCATCTGGATTGATTCCGATAAGCTTGGTTCAAATGATACCGTTGAGGAAATTCTGAAGCACGGAACTCTTTCAGTAGGATTTATCGGACTTGCCGAGACTCTCAAGGCTCTTATCGGAGCACATCACGGCGAGAGCGAGGAAGCCCGTGAGCTTGGAATCGAGATCGTTACAGCAATGAGACAGCGTCTCGATGAGGAGGCAAAGAGAACGGGACTCAACTTCTCGCTGCTTGCAACTCCTGCCGAGGGACTCTCCGGAAGATTTGTCCGTATGGATGCGAAAAAGTACGGCATTATTGAGGGAGTTACCGACAGAGATTACTATACAAATTCCTTCCATGTTCCGGTATATTATCCCATAAGTGCATTTGAAAAGGTTAAAATCGAGGCTCCTTATCACGAGCTTACAAATGCTGGTCATATCAGCTACATCGAGCTTGACGGCGATCCGCTGGAGAATCTTGCGGCATTTGAAAAGGTTGTACGCTGCATGAAGGAGTCGGGAATCGGCTACGGAGCTATCAATCATCCCGTTGACCGTGACCCCGTATGCGGATATACAGGAATTATCGGCGAGAGCTGTCCGTGCTGCGGAAGAACTGAGGAGGAGCATGGTGTTGCTTTCGACAGGATCCGACGTATCACAGGATATCTTGTTGGAACTATCGACCGCTTCAACAATGCAAAGCGTGCCGAGGTTACCGACCGAGTAAAGCATAACGTTTCAAGGTGATCCGATGGAGCTGAGAATAGCAGGAACTGCCAACGACTCTATAGTTGACGGACCGGGAATACGCTTTACTATATTCACACAAGGCTGTCCTCACCGCTGTGAGGGCTGCCATAATCCTCAGACTCATGACTTTAACGGAGGAGAAATCGTCGATACAGACGAGCTTCTGCAAAAAATCAGGAGCAATCCGCTTCTTGACGGAGTAACGTTCAGCGGCGGAGAGCCTTTCTGTCAGGCACAGGCACTTGCACTGCTCGGCGGAGAGATAAAGAAGCTCGGCTTGAACGTCGTGACCTATACAGGCTATGAGTTTGAGCAGCTCTACGAAAACCGTGACAAGAACGGCTGGGAGGAACTCCTTGAGGTGACCGATTTTCTCATTGACGGCAGATTTGAACAGTCGAAAAGAGACTGGAAAATCCGTTTCAGAGGAAGCAGCAATCAGCGCTATCTTGACTGCAAAGCAAGTCTTGGATCGGGACATCCTGTTGAAACCGAACCGCAATAAACATATAAATTAATGTGAAATCCGCTTTTTTCAGGCGGATTTCTGTTTTTATCAGCATTTTATAAGAAGTTTTTGAAAAAAAATCGCATAAGTACTTGAAAAAATTCTCAGAATAGTGTACAATAATAATGTACGTTGTTAAGGAATTAACAACTAAGATTTTGACTGTAATTTATATGAAAGGATGTCATAGCAATGGCAGGTTTAAACAAGGTTACTGTAGAAGATATTAATGTAAAGGGCAAGAAGGTTCTCGTAAGAGTTGACTTTAACGTTCCGCTCAAGGACGGCGTTATCACTAACGACAACAGAATCCAGGCTGCTCTTCCTACAATCAATAAGCTCGTAGAGAACGGCGCAAAGGTAGTTCTCTGCTCACATCTCGGCAAGCCGAAGAACGGTCCCGAGGCTAAATTCTCACTCGCTCCCGCTGCTGCAAGACTCGCAGAGCTCGTAAACACAAAGGTAGTTTTCGCTGCTGACGATACAATAGTAGGCGACAACGCTAAGAAGGCTGTAGCTGAGATGGCTGACGGCGAGATCGTTGTGCTCGAGAACACAAGATTCCGCGGCGCTGAGGAAACAAAGAACGGCGAGGACTTCTCTAAGGAGCTTGCTGATCTCGTTGACGGCGAGGCTTTCGTAATGGACGCTTTCGGTTCTGCTCACCGTGCTCATGCTTCAACAGCAGGCGTTACAAAGTTTGTTAAGGAAACTGCTGTAGGCTATCTCATGCAGAAGGAGATCCAGTATCTCGGAAATGCTGTAGAGGTTCCTGAGAGACCTTTCGTTGCAATCCTCGGCGGTGCTAAGGTTGCCGACAAGCTCAACGTTATCTCCAACCTCCTCGAGAAGTGCGATACACTTATCATCGGCGGCGGTATGGCTTATACATTCATCAAGGCTAACGGCGGTTCAATCGGAACATCTCTCGTTGACGATGAGAAGCTCGATTACTGCAAGGAAATGCTCGCTAAGGCTGAGAGCCTCGGCAAGAAGATACTCCTCCCCATCGACACAGCTATCACAGCTGAGTTCCCGAATCCTATCGACGCTGAGATCGAAATTGATATCTGCGATTCCGACAAGATTCCTGCTGACAAGATGGGTCTTGATATCGGACCTAAGACTCAGGCTCTCTTCGCTGAGGCTGTTAAGTCCGCTAAGACAGTAGTTTGGAACGGACCTATGGGCGTATTCGAGAACCCCATCCTTGCTAAGGGTACAATTGCTGTAGCACAGGCTCTCGCTGAGACAGACGCTACAACTATCATCGGCGGCGGTGACTCTGCTGCTGCTGTAATGCAGCTCGGCTTCGCTGACAAGATGAGCCACATCTCAACAGGCGGCGGCGCTTCACTTGAGTACCTCGAGGGTAAGGTTCTTCCCGGCGTAGCTGTAATCGCTGAAAAGTAAGCCGCTGAGCGAGCGGCTGCGCAATTCCCCCACCTGACTGCATTTACAGGCAGAGGCGAGTAAATGCGACCTCCCCCAAGGGAGGTGGAGAGGATTTGTGAAGCTTTGCATACAAAATCGGTAGGGGCGGATAGAAATATTCGCCCTTATTGCGATAATTGAGGTGATGAGATGGATGGAGGAGCATTTTTCGTAAGCCTTCTCATGCTGCTTCTGATTATAATTTTCGCAGCCTTTGCAGTATGGGCAATTTTCGGTGCGGTAAAATCTGCCCGAAAGCGTGAATTGAAAAATCTCGCCGGATTTTCCTTTGCCGGAATTATCGGAGCGGCTTTTTCTCTGTATTTCATCCGCAATCTGATTTATCTGCTCGATGATGTCGGATTTGACAGCTATCTGGAGAGTATCCTCGCTGACGGAAACGTCAGAATATCCCTTGTTATCGGAATCATTGCCGGACTGATGCTCGGCAAGCTTATCTCAATAGTAAAAAATTATATCAAGAATAAATATCTATGATAAGGGTGAATATAGATATGGAGGATTTGGGGTATAAAATATTTGTCGCAGTAATTACAATTGCGGTAAATGGAGCCATTCTATATGTATTATGGCATGCGGTGAGGAGCCTGATGAAAAAACCGCTGAATCGCCCTCCGTCAAAGCGAAAATGGACAAAGGTTCATGCAGAGGTTATTGACGAGGAGTATGATGAGGTTGTAACCCACCCTGAACCTGAATGTTTTCAGGATGTGGCTAACCGCAAAACGGGAAAAAGCCGTAATACTACAGCGAGAGTAGACGTGCTTAAGTTTTACAGAGTGCGCTATACATACGAGAACTGCTGCTATGAAGCAAAAATCGTGGGCTATACTGTAAAGCGTGCGGGAGCAGTAATCTACTGCCGGAAGGATAATCCCAAAATTGCAAAGGAGTTTATACCTGTTCCGCCGTGGACAGTGGAAGCCTCAATTTCAGCACTGTTTATCGTAGCAATGTCAATCTTTTTTGAAATTATGGCTTTCATGTAAAATCATCTTAATAAATTTATATAAGGAGTAATTAAAATGAACAAGTCAACAAGAAAGGCAATTATTGCCGGAAACTGGAAAATGAACAAGACTCGCCCCGAGGCTAAGGAGCTTCTCGAGGCAATCAAGCCTCTCGTAGCTAACGCTGAGGGCAATGTAGAGGTTATCGCTTGCGTACCTTTCACAAACCTTGAAACAGCTATCAATACAACAGCTGGTTCTAATGTAAAGATCGGTGCTGAGAACGTTCACTTCGAGAAGAGCGGCGCTTTCACAGGCGAGATCTCCGCTGACATGCTCGTTGAGCTTGGCGTTGAGTACGTTGTTATCGGTCACAGCGAGCGCCGTCAGTACTTCGGTGAGACAGACGAGACTGTAAACAAGAGAACTGTTGCTGCTCTCAATGCTGGTCTCAAGCCTATCGTTTGCGTAGGTGAGCTGAAGTGGGAGCGTGAGTGCAACATCACTGAGGAGGTTATCGCTCGTCAGATCAAGCTCGACCTCTGGTCACTCACTGCTGAGCAGGTTAAGAATACTGTTATCGCTTACGAGCCTGTATGGGCGATCGGTACAGGTCTTACAGCTACTCCCGACCAGGCTGAGGAGGTTTGTGCATTCATCCGTGCAACTCTTGCTAAGCTCTATGATCAGGCAACTGCTGACGCTGTAACAATCCAGTACGGCGGTTCTATGAACGCTGGCAACGCTGCTGAGCTTCTTGCTAAGCCCAACATCGACGGCGGACTCATCGGCGGAGCTTCACTCAAGGCTGCTGACTTCAACACAATCGTTCAGGCTGCTATCAACGGCTAAGCGCAGATTTCGGGCGGATAATATCCGCCCCTGCATTTGTTTGAATATAAAACATTTATGAAAGGGTTTGAATTATGGCTAAAAAACCTGTAGCACTTATCATTATGGACGGCTTTGGCTACAATGCTGACGCTTACGGCAATGCGATCACAGCCGCAAATACACCTAATATCGACAAATACATGCAGGGTCCCAACACCATTATCGGTGCAAGCGGACTCGATGTAGGACTTCCCGACGGTCAGATGGGTAACTCTGAGGTTGGTCACACAAACATCGGCGCAGGAAGAATCGTTTACCAGATGCTCGTTAAGATTTCCAAGTCCATCAAGGACGGTGATTTCTTCGAGAACAAGGCTCTCGTTGACGCTATGGAGAACTGCAAGAAGAACGGTTCTGCACTCCACCTCATGGGACTTCTCTCGCCCGGCGGTGTTCACAGCCACATGGAGCACCTCTACGGACTCCTCGAAATGGCTAAGAAGAACGGTCTTGATAAGGTTTACGTTCACGCATTCCTCGACGGACGTGACGTTCCTCCGTCATCTGCTGCTGATTATATGGCAGAGGCTGTTGCTGAGATCAACAAGATCGGTGTAGGTTCAGTTGCAACAATTGCAGGACGTTTCTACGCTATGGACAGAGACAACGCATGGGACAGAGTTGAAAAGGCTTACAAGGCACTCGTTCTCGGCGAGGGCGTTAAGGAGACTGATCCTGTTCAGGCAATCAAGAATTCCTACGCTAACGAGGTAACTGACGAGTTCATGCTTCCTACTGTTGTTGATGAAAACGGAAAGATCAAGGAGAACGACAGCGTTGTATTCTTCAACTTCCGTCCTGACCGTGCAAGACAGATCACAAGAGCTTTTGTCGACCCTGAGTTCACAGGCTTCGAGAGAGCTTATTTCCCTGTACACTTCGTATGCATGGCTCAGTATGACGCTGCAATGCCCAACGTTTCAGTAGCATTCCCTCCCGAGCAGCTCACAATGACTCTCGGCGAGTATCTTTCAAAGTCAGGCAAAACTCAGCTCAGAATTGCCGAGACACAGAAATATGCTCATGTAACATTCTTCTTCAACGGCGGCGAGGAGACAACATTCGAGGGCGAGGACAGAATCCTCATCAAGTCTCCCGACGTGGAGACATTCGACATGAAGCCCGAAATGAGCGCATTTGAGGTTACAGACGCAGTTGTTGAGGCTATCGAGTCCGACAAGTATGATGTAATCATCCTTAATTACGCTAACTGCGATATGGTTGGTCACACAGGAATTTTCGACGCTGCAAAGACTGCTGTTGAGGCAGTTGACACCTGCGTAGGCAGAATGGTTGACGCTATTCTTGCAAAGGGCGGTGCAGCTCTGATTACTGCTGACCACGGTAACGCTGACAAGATGTACGAGCCTGACGGCAGCGCATTCACAGCTCACACAACAAATCCCGTACCTTTCATCGTTGTAGGTCAGGACTGCGAGCTTCGTGAGGGCGGCGTTCTTGCTGATATCGCTCCTACAATTCTCCAGCTTCTTGAACTTCCTCAGCCTGCTGAGATGACAGGAAAGTCGCTTATCAAGTAATTAACGACAAGTAATGAATATAATAGCCGTATCATCGAGATACGGCTATTGTTGTATGAGTGCATTTAAAATAAAGCGTCATAGGCGCAGTAATAGGAAGGCGAAAATGTATGTGGAACGGAAAAAACAAAGCGCTGACATTCAGCTACGATGACGGAATAACACAGGACAAACGTCTCGTTGAGATTTTCAATAAATACGGACTGAAATGCACCTTCAATCTCAACAGCGGTATCATGAATGAAAAGGGAAGCTTCCGGATAGGGGAGCTACCTGTAACGAGAATGTCTCCCGAGGAGCTTCCTGAAATTTACAAGGGTCATGAAATTGCAGTCCATACGCTGACTCACCCGAACCTGCTTGAGCTTGATGACGAGTCAGTCCGTGAGGAGATAGCGGGAGATAAAGCTGCACTTGAAAAGCTATTCGGAACTGAAATCGCAGGAATGGCATACCCTTATGGAACATTTGATGAGCGTATCATTAGCATTGCTCAGTCGTGCGGAATCAGATTTTCCCGCACTACAATTGATACTCACACTTTTGAAATTCCCGGGAATCTGATGAAGCTCGGAGCAACCTGTCATCACAATTACGATGGCTTATGGGAGCTTCTTGAAGAATTTTTGAATTATGACGGTGAAAACCCGGCAGTATTCTGCGTTTGGGGACACAGCTACGAGTTCGACCGTGACGGAAACTGGGAGCTGATAGAACGCTTCTGCAAGGAGATCTCTGATCGCAGTGATATATTCTATGGAACCAACAGTGAAATTTATCTTGTTGAATAAATTGATCAGCCCCTGAAATCTTCTGATTTCAGGGGCTTTCGATCTTTGTAAGCTATTCCTTTTAGAAAAGCTTATTTCTCATAGCGATCATGTCCAATGAATCGACGCATTCATCTCCATTTAAATCGGCTTCAGAGCCGATGCTTCCGGAACCAAGCAGATATTTCTGCAAAAGAGCGGCATCGGATGCATCTATTGCACCGTTAGGGTCAAGATCGTATTGACCAAGATAGTTAATGCTGTACTCGTATATGGGGAGCTGTGAGCCGAGCGGATAGATGGCGATTTCAGCGGAATTTCCGTCCGCAAAAGCTTCCGAGAGCTCCGAAGGGACAGCATAACAGCTTTCGGCGATATCGGTAACGCTTGTGGTAGTTTTTCGTCTGCCGCTGCTGTCATACTCAGCGGATTGAGTTATAATAGTAATATCCACCTCAAGTCCCTCAAGATCAACAGTTCCGTCTTTTGAAAAATAATCAGTCTGTGCAGGAGGATATGTAAGATTTATAGTGCCTGTCTGAGAAAGTGCCTGTATGAGGTAATCCTGAACAGCGACCTTGGGATTGATATCCCACGCATAGAATCTGATCTGAGTATATGTGTCGACCTGTTTGTTGAGGACAGACGTATCAATTAAAGAGTAGTTGATAGTCTGACCGTCTTCTACTAAGAGCGATTTCATGATCTGTCCATCGAAATCGAGAAAGGTTACAGTATGGACAGTAGGCGAAGCCTCACCGCAGAGGGAAGCTGGAGCGTTAGTGGTTGAAAAAACAGTTACAGCAGTTAAAGCAGAAATAAGAAAATTTTTGATTTTAATAACAAACCCCTCCTGATCATAAATTGAAAAACGTTATAGGATATATGCAGAATCCATATCAGATGCCGCAATATATATAATATCACATACGTTAACAATAAGTCAAGAGGAGAAATCATTAAAAGCTTGTAAAATCCAGAATCGGATAAAAACAAAAAATCCCCGGTAAAAACCGAGGATAAAATGGTGCAGATGAAGGGACTTGAACCCACACCCCCTTGCGAGGACTAGCACCTGAAGCTAGCGCGTCTGCCTATTCCGCCACATCTGCAAACGAACACAGTAAAACCAATCTTACTGGAACGATAATAATTATATCACAAAAACCTGGAATTGTCAAGCAGAAAAATAAAAAAGTGCAAAAATATCGTCACCCTAAAATATAATTATGGTTGACAATGGTATGAAACAATGGTATAATCTGAATATCAAAAGGGAGGTGAGAGTATTAGGAGAAGAAAAATACATGAAATAGCTTTGTGCTCGATGTTTTCAGCGTTTATAGCAGTCGGAGCGTTCATAAAAATCCCGGCTCCGTTTATGCCGATAACGCTTCAAACTGCATTTGTAACGCTTGCCGGATATCTTCTTGGAGAGCGAAACGGACTGAAAAGCGTTCTGATATATATGGCGCTTGGCTTGCTTGGAATCCCCGTATTTACCGGAGGCGGAGGAATAGGATACATTTTCAAGCCAACTTTCGGATACATAATCGGCTTTGCATTCGGAGCGTATATCACAGGAAAGCTTACCGGCAGACGCTCTGAACCGACATATTTCCGTTTAATTGCGGCGGGAGCAGCAGGACTTTCAGCCATATACGCTATCGGAGCCGCATATTATGTCATGATCAGCAAATTTTATCTGAATATGGATATCACAGCGTATCATGTTATTATAACCTGTTTCGCAATGGTAGTTCCGGGGGATATTCTGATGACGTTTGCAGCAGCATTTGCAGCCCGAAGAATACTTCCAAAGCTGCAAAAAGAAAACGCCGGCTAGTTTATGCAGCCGGCGTTAAGTTTTAGAATATATCCTTTTTATTTTTGATGTGGCGTCTGACCAGAACAAAAATGATGATTCCGATACAGACCACGAGGAAAATCGGGACAAACAGGGTATTCGATGCGCTGTCCTCGGCGGACTTCATTTCAGTCCAGAGATCCTGCATTTTTCTGCTTGCCTCATCTGAGAGATTTACGAAAACGGTAGTTTTGTTTGCAATAAATTCCTCATCGGGATAAGAAATCGGGTTATTTTTCACCTCATCGTCCAGCATC
>JAFTPG010000121.1 GCA_017463375.1 Ruminococcus sp.
TCTCATAATGCACTCCTCAAAGAGCAGATCCTTTGTGCCCTCGGGAGTGATAAGATCGTAATTTTTCATATATACCTCCAATGCAATATACACTTTAGCGTATTAACATGGTAATATAATAACACACTACCATAAGAAAGTCAAGCTAAAAGAATGACATCTGTGAAGAATCAGGCAAATCGCCTAAAGCTCCCATGTTCTTCAACAGCTCAATTGTAGTCTTTGACGCACCGCTCATGCTCTGGAACTCCTCAATTGAGATGAATCCGCCTTTCTGGGCAGTTTCGTATATCCCCTTAGCAGCCGTCTCGCCGACTCCTCCGATCGCTCCGAACGGAATACGGATTTTACCGTCCTCTATCAGATATTTTGTTGCATGCGATTTGTAAAGGTCAACAGGCAGGAACTCGTAGCCTCTCGAGAGCATTTCATTAGTAATAAGCAGTATGTCATAAAGATCGCTCTCCTTTTTGGAACGCTCATTGCCGAGTGCTTTCAGCTCCTCTATTCTCGCACGGACCGCAGCCTTTCCCTTTACGGCAAGCTCAGCGTCGAAGTCCTCGCCTCTTACTGTAAAGAACGTCGCATAGAACTCCAGCGGTCTGCGCAGCTTGAACCATCCCAGCTTGATTGCCGCAATAACATAGGCTGCCGCATGAGCTTTCGGGAACATATACTTGATTTTCAGACAGCTCTCAATGTACCAGTCGGGAACATCGTGCTCCTTGAGCATGGCTATCATTTCGTCGTCGAATATCTTGCTTGCTTTTCCCTTTCGGGTGAACTCCATGATTTTAAACGCCTTTGCAGGCTCAACACCCTTATATATCAGATACGTCATGATACTGTCACGGGTTCCGATTACCTCGGAAATCGTACATGTTCCGTTGTCAATCAAATCCTTGGCATTTCCGAGCCATACATCGGTACCGTGCGACAATCCTGAAATCTGCAGGAAGTCGCTGAACTTAGTCGGTTTTGCGTCAAGCAGCATCTGAATCGTAAAGCCCGTTCCCATTTCGGGAATGCCAAGACTTCCTGTTTTACAGTAGATTTCTTCGGGAGTAACTCCCAGCACTTCGCAGTTCGTACACATTTTTATTACATCCGGGTCGGACGTAGGAACATCCTTGATTTTCATTCCCGTCAGATCCTCGAGATGCTTGTAAAGCGTCGGAACGACGTGTCCAAGCTCGTCAAGCTTCAGAATCGTATCATGAAGCGAATTGAAGTCAAAGTGAGTTGTTATGATTCCAGAGTCGGTTGAATCCGCAGGATGCTGGACAGGCGTAAAGTCGTAAACCTCGTAATCAGACGGAACTACTACCATTCCGCCCGGATGCTGACCCGTTGTTCTCTTGATTCCCGTACAGCCGATTGCGAGTCGGTTCATTTCTGACGCATTGAGCGTGATTCCGTTTTCCTCGCAGTATTTCTTAACGTAGCCGTATGCGGTCTTGTCGGCAACAGCTGATATCGTTCCCGCCTTGAAAACGTTCGATTTGCCGAAAAGCTCCTCCGTATAGCGGTGAGCATAGAACTGATACTCACCCGAAAAGTTAAGGTCGATATCAGGAGCCTTGTCGCCGTCAAAGCCAAGGAAGGTCTCGAAAGGAATGTCATGTCCCTCACGAGTCATATCGGTTCCGCAGTCGGGACAATTCTTCGGCGGCAGGTCGAATCCTGAACCGTATTTTCCGTCAAGCAGAAACTCGCTGTGCTTGCACTTCGGACAGACATAATGCGGCGGAAGCGGATTTACCTCCGAAATTCCTGCCATGGAAGCCACAAACGATGAACCTACCGAGCCTCGTGAGCCTACCAGATAGCCGTTCTCAACAGAGTTCCATACAAGCTTCTGTGCGATGATATACAGCACCGAGAATCCGTGCTTGATGATTGATGAAAGCTCCCTATTAAGACGCTTTTCCACAAGCTCCGGAAGAGGGTCTCCGTAAATCTCTCTTGCCTTTGCGTTCGTAATCTGCGTAAGCTCCTCCTCGGCTCCGTCGATTGTGGGAGTGAATGTTCCCTTTGGAATCGGACGGACATTTTCTACCATATCGGCAATCATGTTGGTGTTGGTGATTACAACCTCTTTTGCTTTTTCCTCTCCGAGATAGTCAAAGCACGCAAGCATTTCCTCCGTCGTTCGGAAGTAAAGAGGTGCCTGAAACTCAGCGTCCTTGAATCCCATGCTCGCAAGGAGAATCTTTCGGTAGACTGCGTCCTTAGGGTCGATGAAGTGCACATCGCAGGTCGCACATACAGGAATATTCAGCTTCTCTCCAAGCTCAACAATGCGGCGATTGTAATTTTTCAAGTCCTCGAAATTCTCGGCTATACCCTCACGAATCATGAACTCGTTGTTCTCAATCGGCTGGATTTCAAGATAATCGTAAAACTTCGCAAGACGCTCTAACTCCTCATCGGGCTTGTTTTCGACCATTGCAGTGAAAAGCTCTCCCGACTCACAGGCGCTTCCGAAGATGAGTCCCTCACGATGAGCTTCAAGCACTGATTTCGGAATCAGCGGCTTTTTATAGAAATAGTCCAGATGACTGCATGATACAAGCTTATAGAGATTTTTCAGTCCTGCCTGATTTCGCACCAGAATGATGTGATGATAGGATTTCAGCTTCTTTACATCAATCGAGCCTGCTTTGTAATTAAGCTCGTCGAGAGTTTTCAGTTCCTTGTCGCTGATAAGTCTGCCGACAAGCTCAATATAGATTTTCGCAAGCATAAGTGCATCATCCGAAGCTCGGTGATGGTCGAACTTTCCCAGCTTCAGCTGTTTTGCCACAAGATTCAGCTTGTGACGTCCCATCTCGGGCAGCATGCACTGGCAGAGTATCAGAGTATCAAGCCAGTTGTACCTGAACTCAATGTTCTGACGCTTGCATACCTCATTGATAAAGGATGTATCGAAATTCGCATTATGTGCGGCAAGAACAGGATTTTCTCCGCAGAATTCCATGAATTTCAGCAAGGCTTCCTTTTCTCCAGGAGCATTTGCAACCATTTCATCGGTAATTCCTGTAAGCTCCACGATTTTCGGCGGAATAGGACGTCCCGGATTTACCATCGTATTGAAGCTGTCCACTACCTGCATATTCTTCAGCTTGACAGCTCCGATTTCGGTAAGACGATCCTTTGAAAAGCTCAATCCCGTCGTTTCAACGTCAAATACAATTATCTCGTCATTAATGCTTCTGCCGTCGGGATTTTTCAGTATCTTCTGCTTGTCAAGGTCATTTACCACATAAGCCTCGCAGCCGTAGATAACCTTGAGTCCCTTCGGAGTATTATACATCGCATCGGGAAATGCCTGCACTATTCCGTGGTCTGTAATCGCCATTGCGGGATGTCCCCACTGCGCCGCCCTATTGAGAAGCGTTACTGCGTCGGTTACTGCGTCCATTGACGACATATTTGTATGACAATGAAGCTCTACTCTCTTTTCGGGATAATTGTCCATTTTCGGAACTCTCTTTACTTTTATCACTGACTGCGGACTTATTACTATATCCCTCGCATAGGTATCGTAGTCAACCTTTCCCGATACAAGAAGCGTCATGCCTTTCTTGATTGAGCTGAGCTTCATTTCCTCGATTTCTTCATTGCTTGCAAAAATCTTTATCTTCAACGAACCGCTGTAATCGGTTATATCAAATGTCGCAACCGTTTTCTCGTTGCGAAGCTCCTTGATTTCCAGAGCAAACACGTCTCCGATTACAACAAGCTTTTCTCCGAGCCGCTGAACTGCCTCGGAAATCGCAACAGGCTTCTCACGGATCGCCCTGCCTTTGACGATTTCAGCAGACTCTGCGTCAAATCCGATATCAAGCGACGAAATATCCAGCGACTGCGTTGGCATTACCGACTGAATCTGCTCTTGCTTTATCTCATCCGGAGTTTTCTCAGGTATCAGCTGGTCGCTGTAGTCGGGAAGCTCCGCTGCCATTTTTTCAAGCATTTCGTCGTACTCGTCGTGAGATACCGATACTCCGCCGTCAAGAGATACCTTTACCCGTACTCCGAACTGATTATATATGAGCTGCGAAAGCTTTCCGCAGAAATCAAATCTGTCGAGTATATCCCTGCCGCCGTGGCTGAGCTTGATATTCAGATTTTCGCTGTTCAGGGAGACCTCCGCATCGTCGAGGAATCCGTTTACTACCGAAACGTCACGTTTCAGAAGCTGAATCATCGTCCCGTAGCTGCTCATTCCGAAAAGCTCCGACGGATAACGGCAGTGAAGTCTGATTTTATCTACTCTCAGAGCAGTTTCAACTGCTTTTTCAAAGGCGAAAATATCCTCGCACGCTATGAGCCTCGGGAAATGCGCGAAAAATGAAATGCTGTCCAGCTTTTCTGTGTATGTAAGCTTGAAGATTTCTCCGCATCTGACTGATTCCGGAATCTCCGCATTGTATTCTTTCAGAAACTCCGCTAAATTTATATTCATAGATTTACAGCTCCTCGATCTCCTTCAGAAGCTCGGGAACTATATCCTCCTCTTTTATTTTTCTCAGAACCTCTCCCTTGCGGAAGATTATTCCGCATCCGTCTCCGCCTGCAACTCCGATATCGGCTTCCTTTGCCTCTCCCGGTCCATTGACTACGCAGCCCATTACGGCAACTGTTATATCCTTATCAGTATTCTGCAAGGCTGCTTCAACATCCTTTGCAAGCTTAATCAGGTTGATTCTCGTTCTTCCGCAGGTCGGACAAGCTACAAGCTTTACTCCGCTTCGCTTTCCTATACATTTGAGGATATCCTTTGCCGCTTCAATTTCCTTGACAGGCTCGTCCGTGAGCGAAACTCTGATTGTCTCTCCGATTCCGTCACTGAGAAGCGAACCGATTCCGATTGCAGACTTGATCAGTCCCATTCGTTCAGTTCCAGCCTCGGTTACGCCAAGATGAAGCGGATAACTGCATTTCTCTGCCGCAAGTCTGTAGGACGCTATCATCTTATTTACGTCCGACGATTTGATTGATATTACGATATCGTCAAAGTCAAATCGCTCAAGCAGTGCCGCATGTCCCATTGCGCTCTCAACCAGAGCTTCGGGCGTCGGAGAACCGTACTTCGCAAGAAGCTCCTTTTCAAGCGAGCCTGAGTTTACTCCGATTCTGATTGGAATATTCTTAGCACGACAGGTATCCGCAACCTGCTTTACCCTGTCCATGTCTCCGATATTTCCGGGATTTATACGGATTTTGTCAACTCCTGCCGCAGCCGACTCCAGTGCAAGTCTGTAGTCGAAATGTATATCCGCTACAAGCGGAATCTTCACTGCCGATTTTATCGCAGGTATCAGCTTTACGGCTTCCTTATCGGGAATGGCAGCTCGTATAATCTCGCAGCCTGCCTTTTCAAGCTCAATCGCCTGCCTTACGCTTCCCTCAATGTCGTCCGAGCGCATGTTCAGCATCGACTGTATATATATATGATTTCCGTCAAGGAGACAGTCTCCCACACGGACAGGTTTTACATTTCTCATAATAAGCTCCGTTCTGCCGCTTATGCGGCTGGATATTTATCCTGTTATCAATCTCATGATGTCCTGATATGTTGCAAAAATCATTATGCCGAACAGCAGTGCCATTCCTGCAAGATGAACATATGCTTCATGCTCCGGTTTTATGGGCTTTCGCCTTATCAGCTCAATCAAACAGAACAGCAGACGTCCGCCGTCAAGTCCCGGTATCGGAAGAAGATTGAAAATTCCGATATTTATTGTTATAAGCGCTGTGAGATAAAGCAAGGATACTGCCTTTTCTTCGATTGTTTCGCCCTGCTTTGCGGTTTCGTCAATCGTTGTTACAACTCCTACAGGTCCTGAAATATCCTCGGCGCTGTACTTTCCAGTAACAAGGTCACGCAGGGAAATCCATACAAGCCTGCCGATTGATACTGAGTCCTTAAAGGAATATGACAGCACATTTCCGATAGTTTTATCCTCGTATACAAGACCGAAATCAACTGTTCCGCCGTACTTGGTATCACCGAATTTTACGTCCTCAAGCAATATTTCCTCGCCGTCTCTGAGAACCTCTACATCATGAACTGATGACTGTCCCATCATGTAGCTGAGGTCAGTTGTACTCAGTATGCTCATGCCGTCCATTTCCAGAATTATGTCTCCGTGCCTGAGTCCCGATTCGTAGCTCTGGGCATAATACTCGGCAGTTCCGTCCTCTTTTCTGACTCCGCTGAAGCCGCTGATCTCCATAGTCGGAACAGAAGTCAGCATACACGTCATAACAACCACTACCACGAACCCCAGTACAAAATTCATGAACGCTCCCGCAAAGAGAACTATCATCCTTTTCCATACTTTCTGATTGCGGAAGCTGCGGCTGCTTTCACTGTCATCATCCTCGCCCTCCATGGCGCAGAATCCTCCGACGGGCAGGAGTCTCAGAGAGTAAACGGTCTCTCCCTTGCCGAATTTCAGCAGACGAGGTCCCATTCCTATGGAAAACTCAAGAACCTTGATTCCGCTGAGCTTTGCACATATAAAATGACCAAATTCATGTACCGTAACAATAATCCCGAAAATAAGAATGGCAATAACTATACCCATAATCTAAAATTATCCTTTCCTGCCGTTTCAGCGGGCAGATGCAATTCTCTCAGTGACATACTCCCTTGCGAGTTTATCCGCTTTCATAACGTCGTCAACCGAGCAAATATCGAAATATTCAAACTTGTCGAGCACTGATGAAACGATCTCGCCGATTTCGATAAATGAAATCTCATCAGCGAGGAACGCACGCACCGCTTCCTCATTTGCCGAATTTACCAGACACGGATATGCTCCGCCTCTTGAAACTGCCTCAATTGCCGCTGAGAGACACTTGAATGTTTCATAGTCAGGCTTCTCAAAGGTGAGCGTTCCGTAGTCGGTCAGAGAGAGTCTCTTTGTCGGACACTCAAATCTGTCCGGATAAAGAAGTGCGTACTGAATCGGAATCTTCATATCAGGAACTCCCAGCTGTGCAATTACGGAATAGTCGTTGTACTCGACTGCCGAGTGAACGACGCTCTGTCTGTGTACTACAATTTCAATCTGCTCGGGTTCAAGGTCAAAGAGCCACTTTGCTTCGATAAATTCAAGTCCCTTGTTCATGAGAGTTGCGGAATCTATCGTAATCTTGCTTCCCATGCTCCAGTTGGGATGCTTCAAGGCGTCGGCTTTTGTAACGCTTCTCAGCTCGTCATAGGACTTCTTGAAAAACGGACCTCCCGAAGCTGTAAGGATAATCTTGCTCAGCTGTGAACGCTTGTTTCCCTGCAAACACTGGAAAATCGCTGAATGCTCGCTGTCAACGGGATAAATATTGACCCCCTTTTCAGCTGCCCGCGACATAACCAGATTTCCTCCTGCCACGAGAGTCTCCTTATTTGCGAGCGCAACGTCCTTTCCTGCCTCAATCGCTGCAAGAGTCGGAACAAGTCCCACCATGCCCACTACCGAATTAAGAACTATATCGTTTTGCTCGAGTGAAGCTATTTTGCTGAGACCTTCATTTCCACAGAGGAGATTTATTGAGGTGTCCGCAAGACGGCTTTTCAGCTCGGGAAACTTCTCCTCATTGCATACGCAGACAAACTCAGGTCTGAATTTTCGTGCCTGCTGTTCAAGAAGCTCAACGCTGCTGTGAGCCGCAAGACCAGCTATCCTGAATCCATGCTTTTCGGCAACCTCCAGAGCCTGAGTTCCGATTGAACCAGTCGAGCCTAAAATTGAAATTGTTTTACTCATATTGTAATTCCCCTTTTTGTAAGGAAAATCCTGTTTTCCTGATAATTATATGAAAATATCTCCGATAAAATGCGAAAGGGACCCTCGCTTCACGCACGAGGAGTCTCCTTTCTGAAAGATTATTTAAAGATTCCCGTAAGAGAAATGAATGCATAGAAGGTCGGGAGGACGAAAAGAACACTGTCAAAGCGATCCATAAGTCCGCCGTGACCGGGCATGATTTTTCCGTAGTCCTTGAAGCCAATCTGACGCTTTATCATCGACGCAGAAAGGTCTCCGACTGTTCCGATAACGGCGCAGACTGCTCCGAGGAGGAATGTCAGAAGTGCTTCTGTAATAACAAATTCTCCGGAGTAAACTGAAAATGCAATAGCATATACAAGTCCTGTGATGACGATTCCGCCGATAAGGCCCTCGACGGTTTTTTTCGGGCTTATCTCAGGACAAAGCTTGTGCTTTCCGATAAAAGTTCCTGTAAAATACGCTCCGGTATCGGCGATCCACGCTCCGCAGAGTCCCATTACAAGCAGAAAAAGTCCGTTTTCATCGCTGAATCCTTCGATACGCACCATGGATGTCATTGCCTGCGGTACAAGCACCATTACTGCAAGCGCAAAGAAAATCTGCTCATAACGCAGCTCCTTATGCTTCTTCAGCCAAGTCAGGAATACAACAAATGCCGCAAGCAAGGTTACTGCAAAGGTCAGAAGTGACGCTGTTCCGTCAATACTGTTATAGGCAACAGGATTATGAATCAGCTTCGTCAGGAGACTTCTGTAGCTTATAAACGGCACAGCGATTCCGCACGCTTCAACGGCGCATAAAACTGGAATGCACTTATGAAGCTTCACCGCACGGAGAAGCTCGAAAAGCATCACTGCAATGATCGCTGCCACTGCTATCGGGAGTACGACCGTGTCATGGAAAATGAGTATGCCGACGAGCAGAACAACTCCCACAGCACCAGAAATAATTCTTGTAAGCATCATACACCTCCGAAACGACGTGAGCGTTTGTCAAAGTCAATCAGAGCCTTGTCGAGCTCCTTTGGCGAGAAGTCGGGCCAGAGCACATCAGTGAAGTAATACTCCGCATAAGCGCACTGCCA
>JAFTPG010000122.1 GCA_017463375.1 Ruminococcus sp.
CGGATAAATATACCTTTTGTAATTTTTCTTCATCCACCACGAGTGCTCGGGTGTTTTGTAGCCGTTGAGCTGAAGCATGTGGAACTCTCTGAGCGAAAAGAAAATAATCGCCGTCAGAGCCACAGCCGCATATATGCAGAATATTGCGATGTTCATATAAATCTCCTTTTATATGGATATATCCGATGTAGGGGGAACTGTGTTCGCCCTTACGGTTTGCTATCAAATTTATTCGTCGATTTTCAGAAAATAACACATAACCCTGTTGAACGTAAACTGCTGCTCGAGGAATGAATAATGTCCCGCATTTTCGAGCTTTACAAGACCTGCGTCGGGAATGAGCTGTTCCATTTTCTGACCGTCCGAAAGCGGAGTTGCGGTGTCGTTGACTCCCCAGACGAGGAGGGTTGGGCACTTGATATTCGGCAGAAGCGGCTCTAAGTCCTCGTTTACGACCTTGACCAGAACCTGTCTCATCAGCGGAGAAGCCGCCGCATAGTCGGCGCTGCCCATTTTTTTGCGGAAATTCTCCAGTGCGTCAGGAGCTATCTTCTGCATGAGCTTCGTCGAAAGGAACCATTTTCCTATCTTGTAGTAGTATGTGCGGAAGCTTTTCTTTTTATTTCTCGGCGGCAGGATTCCTGCGCTGTCCACGAGAATGACCTTGCTCACCTCAAACGGGAGGTCGGTGCGGCTGCAAAGCTTGATGATTACTCTTCCGCCGAACGAGTGTCCGAGGAAGATGATCTTCTTTCCGCTGTGCTCCTTTGCGAGAAAATCAATGACGAACTGCACATAGTCGTCAACGCACCATGCCGACGGCGGCTCGTCGCTCTGACCGAAGCCGGGCATATCCATAGCGATGGCGGTGTATTTTTTCGAGAAAAGCTCAATCATATTGGCATGGAGCGTGATGTTCGAGCCCCAGCCGTGAAGAACTACAAGCAGCTCACCGCTGCCCTTCTGCTCGTAATTGATATTGATACCGTTAATTTCTTTATACAATTTGATTATCTCCAGATTACAATATATTTAAGCATATTTCGGATGCTTGAAATTTATACGTCAGACCGCAGAATCTGCGCCTGAGCATTCCATTTTATTATACCACGGCAGGGAGATAATGTCAATTATTTCGAGGCAAATCAATTTTAAAACTTAAATAATTTACGCGTTGTGTTATCCGATTGTAGGGGCAGCCCTTGCGGCTGCCCGTAGGTGAATCTTAACGTCACTTTGGTCGACCGAGCCAAAGACATGCGGAAACAGGGATAAAATCAGGGCGGCAATTCAAAAGGCGTGTGAAACCACTTTTGAGCCCCCTTTTTTGAAAAGATTGGATGAGTGTACAGTTGGTTCGATTATGTACATTCGCACTGGTGTGCTGAGTGCATAAAAAACACACCGTACAGAATAAATTGTATGGTGTGTTTGATTTTATAACAGTTCAGATTCTAAAAAATAACCTGATTCCGCAAAGTTCGTAACTCCAGAACCACAAAGAAGCAACGTAATTACAGAGGTTTTATCCATTCTTATTGCTATTTGTTTCTTCTGCCACGCTTCAGATAATCAGCATTGATATCCTTGCTCCAGTCTGCACTAAGCGGTACACTTGCTCTTACATTGCAGACCGCCTTTGAAACCGACTCATAGAGGATATGAGTACCCTCTCCGTCTGCATTATAGTTTACAGCTCTGTCCTTGCTGATACCATAGCGTGTGGCAGTTTCAACGGCGTCTATATTCGCTCCGATGAACAGGAACTCCCAGCCGTATTTCTCTTTCTGGCGTTCAATCATCTTCTTGACCTGCTCACTTGTGTAACGATGGCTTGCATTTTCCTGCCCGTCGGTTGTGATAACAAACATCGTATGCTCAGGAACATCCTCGGCACGAGCATACTTGTGAATATTCCCGATGTGGTGAATAGCTCCGCCAATGGCGTCAATCAGAGCGGTACATCCACGAACAGTATAGTCGTTGTCCGTCATCTTAGGAACATCACCGAGCTTTACACGGTCGTGCAGAACCACGCTCTCGTTATCGAAAAGTACAGTGGAAACATAGCAGCAGCCCTCCTGCTTCTTCTGCTTTTCAATCATCGAGTTAAAGCCACCGATAGTGTCGCTTTCCAGTCCAGCCATAGATCCGCTTCTGTCCAGAATAAATACGAGTTCAGTAATATTGTTTTTCATAAATGAAAACCTCCCTTTGTTTTGTTGTGCTTTCATTATAGCACTCACAAAGAGAGGTTTGGTCGCTTTGTATGCGACAAATATTCAAGCTCCGAGTAAACTCTGGTCAAAAGCAAACAAAGCCTCGTTGATTTCAAAAATGTTGTAGTTGCCACGGCTGATAAAGTATTCGATGATAATGTCGAATTTATTGCTGCGAGATAGCGCAAACCCTGCTTTACGGAGCATATCTTCGGTTTCTTCAAGCGAGAGTTCCAAAGAGATAGCAAATGCGATTGCAGTAGGCTTGCTCGGCTTATAATGAATATCACTGCGGATTTTCGAGAACAGCTTGCGGTCAATATTTGCCTTTTTGTAGCACTGGGCATCAGTTATACCTTTTTCGTCAATCTTGCGGAGAAGCATCTGCGAAAAGCTTTCATCAATCTGTTTGATTCTTATATCAAGATCATCCTCAACTGACATTTCCTTGCATTCGCAAAAATCAGCTTCAAAGGAACCGATTGACGCTTGCCGCGGCGCACGCATCCGAATACTTTCACGGCGATAATCGGTATGCTCGTTAACATAATTATCGTCAATATACTCGGCAATGTCTGTAAAAAGCTTCTCACTGATTCTGTATGCCGCCTTGTCAAATATGACGATATATACGGTCATCTCGTGTTCAAGGAGAAAGCCGCTGATAACGTCAATGGCAACTTTCAGTGCCTGGTCTTTCGGGTATCCGTACACGCCTGAAGAAATAAGCGGAAAAGCCACGGTTTCACAGCCTTGCTCCTTGGCAAGAGTCAGAGATTTACGATAGCAGGATTCAAGCAATGCCTTTTCTCCGTGCTTTCCATCCTCGTAAATCGGACCGACTGTATGTATCACATGCTTTGCAGGCAGATTATATCCGCCTGTGATTTTTGCCTCGCCCGTTTTGCAGCCGCCGAGAGTTCTGCACTCGGCAAGCAGTCCTGCACCTGCGGCACGGTGAATTGCACCGTCAACACCTCCACCGCCTAAAAGCGACCGGTTGGCGGCGTTGACAATGGCATCCACCTTCATTTTTGTTATATCGTTTCTAACTATTTCAAGCGGCATAATTCTCTCCTTTCATTATTCCTCCGTCATCTCCCGATACATCCCCATCAGCTCCGCCACGCACTCACTCTCGGTAATCTTCCTGTCAAACCCATACGCAGCCATAACAGCGAAGTCGTTCTGCTGGTGAGCCTTGCGGAGTTCGGGCGGCATGGTCAGCTCGTCGTAAAGGTCGGCGAAGGAGCAGTCGTGGTATTTCGCACGGGCGTCAAGGATAGCCTGTGCGGTCTGTTCGATTTTGGCTTTTTGTTCGGGTGTTGGGTTGCACCATGGGAAGTTGTTATAGACGATGGTTGTAGAATAGCTATAATCACTTTTCATTCTACCGCATACAGTTCGCATCCAAGCCATGTGGACATTTGAGGTTAGAACACCAAACATATAGAGTGTAGCATCAGGGATAGTAAACAATTTATCACCCGGAATAACATCATTAGTAAGGAAGCCAAATGGAATGTACCTTCTTCGTTCTGATGAAACTTTAGCAAATGCAATAAAACGCTCTGCTGGTGCACGATATTGTCCAAATCTCCATGGAATATTAGCGGATTGCTTTGTCTGTGTATTTTTACTTGATAAACGAAATTCTTTTACCTGTTGTACCCTTTGAAGTATTTTAGGGCATTTCTTTAATTCCAAAGGAGACATTTCTGGCATCCACAGGCACCAACGCTCTATATTGTTAATAAATTCTCTACCCATCATAAATCGTTTGAAATATCGCTCGGATTGCGGTTCGTTTTTTACAAATTCCTCTTTTTCTTCAGGAGTAAATAAATAAAAACCGTTATCCGTAGCTTGACTTCCTCTTACTATCGCAGGAACATTACAAATTGGTCGTGACCTTTCTTCAATAATAATTGTAGGTGCATCAAGCAAATATCCATTGATGTTTTTAGCTTCTATCATTCTTCCCGATTCATATATCCGCTTTTTTAAAGAAACGTAACTAAATCCAATAATTACACAGTGAACGTGTGCTTTCAAGCTTGCTTCACTGTCCCATTGGAAAGTGCGATGAGCAAAATCTATATGTGCACCTTGTTCAAATACTTTCTTCCATAGAGTAGTGGCTTGCTCGCCTTGTGATACAGAGTTAGTAGAAACAAGAGTCGTCTGAATAGAAGTATTTTTCATATATTCTACAGCTTTAAGGTACCAACAGGTAACATAATCCAATTTTCCACGTTTCACTCCCGTCCAGATATTATCCATATCTTCACGCTGAGAATCGGACATATAATTTACACCCACAAACGGCGGATTGCCCATAATATAAGACAGCCTGTCTTTCGGCACAACGCTCTCCCAATCAATCCGCAGAGCATTGCCCTCGACAATATTCGCATAGCTTTTCAGCGGCAGAAAATCAAGGTCAATCTGCATGAGCTGCTCCGTTTCCTGCATCATCTGGCTCTCCGCAATCCACAGCGCCGTTTTCGCAACAGTCACCGCAAAATCGTTGATTTCAATGCCGTAAAACTGCCCGATACTCACCTGAATCACGTTCTCCATACCCAGCATCATCTGCCCGTGAGTTTCCTCAAAGAGAGCGTCATTTTCCAGTCGGCGCAGGCTGATGTAGGTTTCAGTGAGGAAGTTTCCGCTGCCTGCCGCAGGATCAAGGAACACGAGCGTGGACAGCTTTTTGCGGAAATCACGCAGTTTCTGCTGACGGGTTTTCTCCACTTTCAGAGCCTTGATGTCCTCCAGTTCCGCTTTCAGACTGTCGAGGAACAGCGGATCAATGACCTTGTGGATGTTTTCGATTGAGGTGTAGTGCATACCGCCGCTGCGACGAGTTTCGGGGTTGAGGGTGGACTCAAACACCGCACCGAAAATGGTGGGCGAGATACCCGACCAATCGAAATCCTCGCTTGCATTGCTCAGCAGGAGCTGTACGATTTCTTCGGTGAATCGGGGAATTTCAATGTTCTCATCCGCAAACAGACCGCCGTTGACGTAGGGGAATGCAAGTAAATCCTCGTCAAGATACGGGTCACGGTCATCCTCTTTTGTATCAAGTATGCGGAACAGCTCCACAAGCTTGTGACGCACTTCGTTCACGGGATACTTTTTCAGATAATCGTGGAACATTCCGTGTTTTCCGAAGATGCCTGCATCCTCCGCATACAGACAGAATACAAGACGCACGCAGAGCTTGTTCAGGCTCTTGAGTGTTTCGGGATCATCGGGATTCTTGTACTGCTTGAGAATCGCATCGTACAGCTTGCCAACGAGATCACCAGCCTTTAAGGAGATTTCCATTTCCTTTTTGAGATGCTCGCTGCCTGTATCCACAAGGAACTGCAAGCGGTAGAATTCCTTGGGCAGGTCTTTGAGGAGAATCTGTTCCGGCTCGCCGTTGGGCTTTTCCATATCATAAACAAGGAACTCGGAGAAGTTGCAGGTGATAATCCAGCGAGGACGCTTGGAGTACGGCAGCTCCGCCGCATAACGCTTCGCCTGCTGAAACGGCGACAGCACAGAACCGTCCGACTGCTTGATGCCCTTGCGGAGGTCTTTCCCCAGACCTTTCTGCTCGATCATGACATGGGTCGCCTCTATGTAGCCATCGATGAATGAGGTGTGGTCGAGTTTTACCTGATCCTCGAAACTGATGAAGCCTGCAATATCGGTAACGCCGTATACATTTGTAAGCAGGTCGATCCAGAATTTCTGTGATTCGCCCTTTTCATAGCCTCTGTCTTTCCAGTATTCTGCAAATTTTTTAGCAGCGGTTTTTTGCTCTTTTTCGGTCATGGGTTTACCCTCCCTTGTAGGGGCGCATTCCGTGCGCCCGTTTCGTTCTTTTGGATTTGGATTTAACATGTAAAGGCGAGATGTAGGGACTGCCTTTGGCAGTCCGAGAAAAAAATTAGCCCGGGCTTGCCATAGGCAAGCCCCTACAATAAATAAACACATCCCCCTAATCGGGAATGTGCCTATTTTACGTTATAAAACTGGAGCTTGTGACGGGACTCGAACCTGCGACCTGCTCATTACGAATGAGCTGCACTACCAACTGTGCTACACAAGCAGTAGTCTGAAATATATTATACATCAAAAACCGGAAAAAGTCAAGGCATTTATTGAGAAATAAAATAAACAAAGGGCGGACAAGAAGTCCGCCCGTAAGCTTGAATCGAGGAAAATATTACAGATTGGATTCAGGAAGCTCAGAGATAAGCTGAGCAGCTTTCTTCTGGATTGCAAGAGCGTCCATATTGCTGAGCTTGTCGCCGCGCTGATAAACGTCACCAGCATTGATCTGTTCTTCTGTAAGCGGATAAGCCTCGCTGTTTGTAACATAAGTCATAACCTTAACAGCGTCGTTGATAGTAACCTCGCCGTCGCCGTCAACGTC
>JAFTPG010000123.1 GCA_017463375.1 Ruminococcus sp.
AGACTCCCTATGAAATCACGACTTTTCGTGTGGACGGTGAATATTCCGACAGCCGACGACCCGACAGCGTTTGCTTTACAGCGAGCATTGAGGAGGATCTGGCTCGGCGTGATTTCACCATGAACGCAATTGCAATGGATATCAGCGGAAAAATCATCGACCCGTATGGCGGTGCTGAGGATATTAAAAATCACGTTATCCGCTGTGTCGGAGAGCCTGAAAGGCGGTTCAAAGAGGACGCTCTGCGTATTATGCGTGCCGTCAGATTTGCTTCCCAGCTTGGATTCACTATAGACGAGAAAACTGCTGATTCCGTGCACTCAATGGCTGGCAGTCTGGATTCGATTTCACGGGAACGTATCCGTGACGAGCTGGACAAGCTTATCTGCGGCGAAAACTGCGTGGACGTGCTGCTGGAATACAGCGATGTTATAACTGCTATAATTCCTGAAATTGCGCCGTGCATAGGCTTTGAGCAGCGTTCAGATTTCCACATCTACGACGTCTGGGAGCATATAGTGAGGGCGGTCGGAGCTGCTCCTGCCGACAATCTCCGTCTGAGGAGGAGTCTCCTGTTTCATGATATTTCCAAGCCTGATTGCATGACTATCGACGAGCAGGGCAAGGGGCATTTCAAGGGTCATGCCGAGCTGAGTGCGATTGAGACGAAAAAAATCATGAAGCGTCTGCGCTATGACAACAAGTCAATAACCGAGACTTCGCTGCTTGTTCATTATCATCGTGAGAAGATCCGCAGTAAAATTGAGGCGAAGAGGCTGGTTTCAAAAGTCGGAGCTGAGCTGTTTTTCGAGCTTGTCGAGCTTAAAAAGGCGGACAATCTTGCTAAACGGAGTTTTGTGCTGAAGGAGAATCCAAAGCTTGACTCTGCTGCTGAGGAAGCGAGAAAATTCATCCGTGCAGGTGAGTGCTGCTCTTTGAATCAGCTTGCTGTGAACGGGGGAGATCTAGCTGAAATCGGACTGAAAGGCAGAGAGCTCGGGCAAACTCTCAACGAAATACTCGACCTTATAATCGAAGAAAAGCTGGAAAATTCAAAGACTTCCATAATAAAATTTCTGAAAGAGAGGTGAAATTATGACGGGATATATTCATTCAACAGAAAGCTTCGGAACGGTTGACGGTCCGGGAGTACGTTATGTTGTATTTTTTCAGGGCTGTCCGCTGAGATGTCTCTACTGCCACAATCCCGATACATGGGACTTCAAGGGCGGCAGGGAAGTAACGGCTGACGAGCTGCTCGAGGAGTACGATTCCTATAAGGAGTTCCTGAAATCGGGCGGAATTACTGTAACAGGCGGAGAGCCGATGGCTCAGCCGGAGTTTCTTGCGGAGCTGTTTGCAAAGGCAAAGCAAAAGGGAATACATACATGTATTGATACCTCAGGAATTATGTTCAAGCCCGATTCTCATGAGAAAATAGATAAAATTCTTGAAAATACAGACCTCCTGATGCTGGATATAAAGCACATTGATGATGAGGAGCACAAGAAGCTCACGGGAATGAGCAACAGAAATATCCTTGCGTTTGCCGAGTATCTCTGCGAGAAAAATATCGAGCTGTGGGTGCGTCATGTAGTTGTTCCGGGAATCACCGACAATAAGGAGTATCTTTTCAAGCTCGGTGAATTTCTTGCTCATCTGAAAAACGTCAAGGCACTGGATGTTCTTCCGTACCATGACATGGGAAAGGTGAAATATAAGAATCTCGGAATTGACTATCCTTTGGAGGGCGTTGAACCGCTTCCGAAAGAGAAAGCTGTCGAGGCGAGAGACGTTATTATGGACGGAATCAAGTCAGGACTCAGAAAAGAATCGTAGTAAAAAAGGCTGTACCGATTGGTGCAGCCTTTATTGCAAACAAAAAAAGACTGCCCCGAAGGACAGTCTTTAAAGTTACAAGTAAAATTACTTGATCTCGATTGTAGCGCCAGCAGCCTCGAACTTAGCCTTGAGTTCGTCAGCCTCTGCCTGAGAAACGCCTTCCTTGATAGCCTTAGGAGCTGACTCAACAACTTCCTTAGCTTCCTTAAGACCAAGACCGAGAGCTTCCTTAGCAACCTTGATAACAGCCATCTTAGCGTCACCGAATGAAGTAAGAACAACGTCGAACTCTGTCTTCTCAGCAGCAGCAGCGCCAGCAGCACCAGCAGCAGGAGCAGCAGCGATAGCAGCTGTTACGCCGAATTCCTCCTGGATAGCGTCAACGAGCTCGGAAAGCTCGAGAACTGTAAGTGTCTTGATTTCTTCAACAAAATTTGTAATCTTCTCTGAAGCCATGATAATAATCTCCTTTACGAAATTTTAATAATAGTGTGAAGCCTCAAGCGGCTTCTGATAATGTGCGGCAGATCAAGCCGCAGAAGTGACGGACTGCAAAAATATTATGCAGCGTCTCCGCCGTTTTCCTTGTCCACGATAGCCTGAACTGTAGCAGCGAGCTTCTGGATAGGACCCTGAAGAGATCCAACGAGCTGAGCAAGGAGAACGTCCTTTGACGGAATCTTTGAGAGAGCTGTAACGCCTGCCTGATCGTAAACAACGCCTTCAACGTAACCAGCCTTGAGATTGAACTTAGCCTCGCCAGCAGACTCAGCGAACTTACCGAGAATTCTAGCAGGAGCAGTCTGATCGTCATTGGAAAGAGCGATAGCAGTTGTGCCGTTAAGCACCTCATCGAAGCCTTCGATACCGCAGTTTGCGAATGCACGAGCGAGCATAGTGTTCTTTTCTACGAAGTAGTTGACACCTGCTTCACGGAGCTCCTTTCTGAGCTTAGTATCCTCCTCAACAGTGATTCCCTTGTAATCAACGAGAACGCCTGAAACGGAAGCCTTGATAAGTTCAGTAAGCTGCTCAACCTTAGCCTTCTTAGCTTCAAGTACCTTTGCGCTTGCCATGTGTGTATTCACCTCCGAATAATTGATATCGTATCCGAAAGTGCAATAAAAAAGCCTTTCCCGACAGTACGAGAAAGGACAATAGTAATATTTCACTGATTGCAATTCCTCGGCGGGGCTTACGGAAGAATCCTGCCTGCTGTCTTTAGAATACGATATGTATTGCGAAAAACTCACAACATAAGATATTATATCATACTCTGCTTTATTTGTCAAGCATTTTTTGAAGAAATTTCGGGATTTTTTTCAGCGGCAGCTTCAATCGGAATCAGTAAAGACTCCATTTTCCGTTCTGCGCCATCGGATGCAAGGGGAAAGCGCTCATCTTCCGAAGCTTCCCTCGCATATCTCGTAGCACTTTACCTCACAGAGATTATCCGAGCCGAATTTTTCCCGGATCCTGTCAGTACCGGTGAATTTCATTCCGCACTTTTCCATCACGCGTCCTGACGCAGGATTATCGGCATGGTGACGGGCTTTAATAGTTGTGAAGCCGCAGCGGAAGAGGATTCTTATGACAGTCCCCAGCGCTTCGGTGGCATAGCCGTTACCCCAATGTGCAGGGGAGAGAACGTAACCCATCTCAGCAGTTTTCCTGTCCTCAGACATTTCAACGACGTCGATGCAGCCGATAAGCTCTCCGGTTTCAGCAATTGTAATTGCCCAGCGGTAGTCAAAGCCTGACTCAGCCTGAGAGAGGTACAGATCCAGCAGCTCATGCGTAACGCTGATGCTCTCATGCGGATGCCAGCGGCAGTACCTTGCGGCACGCTCGTCGGAAGCCCAGCCGTTGAAAATAGCCTCAGCGTCACTTCTCTCAAACGGTCTTAGAGTCAGCCTGCGGGTGGAAATAATGCTCATAAAGTCACTCCTCAAATTTCATTTGTAATGATTTTTTCATAAACTCCGCAAGCCTTTCAGCAGCGAGAGCATAAGTATCCTCAGAGGGATGCCAGTTGACGGAATAGCCGAGCGAGCCGTCCTGACGCTGAAACCCGAACGCAAACACTCTGGAGTCTCCGAATCGGTGCACAGCGTTTTCAACCTGCGGAAAGAGGTCGGTTTCCATGATTCCGAGAACGCAGAA
>JAFTPG010000124.1 GCA_017463375.1 Ruminococcus sp.
ATATCGTTCTGAACGTCGATAATTCTGATATCGCTGCTGTCCTGAG
Organism: Ruminococcus sp.; assembly: GCA_017463375.1. Lineage (GTDB taxonomy): Bacteria > Bacillota > Clostridia > Oscillospirales > Ruminococcaceae > Ruminococcus. The sequence continues at coordinate 47 of JAFTPG010000124.1, forward strand.
TAACAGCGTAAACTACAGCACTCTGATAGTCTGTATCAGTTCCGCTGAGAGTGATAACAGCATTCTCTGTTCTTGTCATATCCTTATTTGAGAGAACCATTGTAACCTCGGAATCATCCTCGCCGTTGACAGCGGCAAAAGCAGCTGCAAGTGAGAGGTCGTCTGTTTCAGCCTCAACGAGAGTATCTCCGAAAGCAGAGCCTTCGCCGTCGTAGTTGGTGTAGAGGTTGATAGCAGACTCGACATACGGACACTCGGGAAGAGTTCCCCAATAGGTTGCGAGATATACCTCGTTTTCAGCAAATGCTCCGAGAGCTTCTGTCTCAGCGATTGCAGATACTACGGATTTTCCCGTGTTTTTCTCATCAGCGATATTAGCGAGGTTATACTCGGAGATGGCAAGCTTTGTTCCGGGATAGTATTTCTCGATAGATTCCTGAAGATTGGGCAGGAACGGGAAGTACTGTCCGAGGTAAGGCTGGAGCCAGCTGTTCTCGACATAAGTTGGGTCATAGAGGCTTCGTGCAGCCTGGAGTATTGCTTCATCAGTTGAGCAGTCCTGAGCGTAATAGTGAACGTCGATCACATCGAGGAGACGAGTGCCGCATTCCTCCTCAGCCTGAGCCATCTGGTCGAGGTAGTAGTCAAGATACCAGCTGTAGTTATTCTTGACAGCCTGCCAGTCGGGATCAGTGAAGCCGTTTCCTGTTTCGCCTGCCTGAATGCATGGGAGCATTCCCCAGAAAGCAGGTCCGAACACCTCTGCATTGGGGTCGATCGACTTAACAACCTTAGCAAGCTCGATTGATTTTGAGACAAGCTCGCTGTTTGTAACCTCGTCGGGATGCATGAGCGAGTGAGTATCGTTCCAGAGAACAGGCTCGTTATCAAGGCTGTAGCCCTGGATTCCTGTAGAGGTTGTTGAATCTCCGAGAGTCTGAACGAGATAGTTTACATATTCATCCATGTAAACAGTACCGTCTTCAAGATCGGGAGTCATGGAAAGCTCTCCGTCTTTTGCAGCCTTAACGACGTTCCAGCGGTCTGAGGGAGCAGCCTCGCTCTCGCTTACAGAGCCGTTTTTGTCGGCGGAAACGTATCCTGCCATCTGGAGCGTAGTCATCTTATAGGGGACGCTGTACTCAGTACAATTGGCGGAAAGCTTCTGAGCAGCGTATGCCGGACCGTCAGTGACATCGCCGATATTTGTATCGGAGCTGTTCAGCCAGTCTGCGCCTGCATTGGAGTAGTTTGTCTCCCAGTTATAGGCTGTATAGCGGTTTCCGCCCTGACGTACTGCATTGACGGTAACGTTGCGGTAGTTGCTTGTGTTTCCGTACTCGTTTATGCCGTAGATGTACGGGCTGATGGATTTTTTCTCTCCTGCGAGATTGACGGAAACATTCATGCTGTAGCTTTCGCTGCTCTCGGCAGAGGATGTTGCTGCTGAAGTCATCTGAAAAGCAGAAGTGACAGCCATGATTCCGGCGATCAGTCCTGTGAATTTGCGGTTTGCCATTGGTGTAATCCTCCCTGAAAATATAAATGATGTTACTTATCGGATTCGGGGGAACCGGCATCTGATCCGGGAGCTCTGAACGGTCCCTTAGTCCAGATGTCGATATCAGGTTCACGGCAAGCGATGAAATTAACAAGTGACGCTGCAAGCGTAAGAATAGCGGTAAGCGGAATACTGTGGACATATCCGTAAACGGGGAAAGGCTCATCGCCGATATCCGCAGTAAGCTTCCAGGTGATACCGAGACGGTCGAAGCGGTCAACGATTTCCGAGACAGTTTCGAGCGGTATGCCGAGTCTTTTGGAGATACACTCCTTTGTGAGGATGTAATTTCTCTGGAGGGTTTCGGCGAAGCATATTATACGCAGAGCATTTTCGTCCGAAAGAAGCTTGAAAAGCTCCATGACGCGGGGCGTGATCGAGAAGTAGCTGTTGATGCCCGATTCGGGAATACGCAGAAAGGTGAAATACTGCATATCCTGATTGAGACGTGCCACAGCAAGCTCATAGTCTGTACGCAGGTGAGCATAGGTTTCCTTGGTGAACTGCTTCGGCAGGCAGGCATTCTCGGGAGAAATATTCCTGTTGTAGGAGCAGAGCATATTATAAAAAAGCTCCATGACGCGTTCTGCGCGCTGCTCTTCGGGAAGATTTCCTATTTCGTCCATAATGACCTGAGCGAGATTCACCTCGCCCGATTCCTCCTTCAGCCCGAACAGAACATCGAGCGAAACGTCAAGAATCTGTGCAATAGACGGCAGAAGCTCACTGTCGGGGTAGCTGCCCTTTTCCCATTTCGAGACAGCCTGCGGAGTAACTGACAGAAGCTTTGCGAGCTGTCCCTGAGTAAGACCTTTTTTCTTTCGGTATCTGACTAGATTATCACTGAATTTCAACGGCATTTTGAGAGCGTCCTCCCTTAAATTATATCGATATAAGGCAACACCGTACAAGCTTTGTGCGGTGCTGCCATAAGTCATGAGTGATATTTCCTGAAATTATTCGCCCAAAGCGATAAACTTTGGTGTTTTTGCCATGATTCTATTTTATCACATCTCACAGTTGAATTCAAGCAAATTATTCTTTATATTTTTCAAGTTTGCGTTGAGTTGTAAACTGGGAATAGTCATAGTTTCAGGCTATAGAAATGCATATTATATAAGTGTTACCCTATGCTCTTCCGATGTGTTATAATAATATCACACCTTGAAAGGATGGAAAACTATGAAATTAGATAATTTATTCAGAGATAAAACAGTATTTTCGTTTGAGATATTCCCCCCGAAGCCAACCTCACCGCTCAGCTCGGTTGAATCGGCGATCGAGAGCCTTTCTGCTCTTTCGCCCGACTTTATCAGCGTTACATACGGTGCAGGCGGAAGCAAAAACGGCGGAGCTACAACAAAAATCGCTGCTGACTTAAAGAAAAAGTATAACGTCGAGAGCGTGGTGCATCTGACCTGCCTTTATCATACAAAGGAAGAGGTTCGTCAGCTTCTGGAGATTTACCGTGAGAACGGAATCGACAACATTCTTGCTCTCAGGGGAGACAGAATTCCCGATGCAGAGCCGTGCGGAGAGTTCTCCCATGCAAGCGAGCTGGTTGAGTTCATCAAGGCAAACGGAGATTTCCATGTTGTTGCAGCGTGCTATCCCGAGGTTCACAATGAAAGCTCAGACAGCGTTGCGGATATGAAGAATCTCAAATATAAGGTTGACTGCGGTGCAGATCATCTTGTCTCGCAGCTTTTCCTTGATAACGAATATTTCTACAGCTTCCGTGAAAAGGCTCTGATTGCAGGAATCGACGTTCCGATCGAAGCAGGCATTATGCCTGTGACGAATAAGAAGCAGATCGAGCGAATGGTGTCTATGTGCGGAATACATCTTCCGAAGAAGTTTGCAAGAGTTCTTGATCGCTTCGGCGATGATCCCGAGGCTATGCGTGACGCAGGAATTGCCTATGCGGTTGACCAGATAGTTGATCTGGTATCGCAGGGAGTTGACGGAATACATCTGTACACGATGAATAATCCGTATGTAGCGGAAAAAATCCACAGTGCGGTAAGCTCGCTTTTTAAGAGATAAAATTAAGGGGACGCCCTGCAAGAGAGGGCGTCCCTAAAATTCAATTTGCGAAAACTTTATATTTTACATTTTTCTTATGATATGATATCATACCCACAGTCAGAGATAAGCTGCTTCAGCTCTCCGATATAGTCCGAAGCAAAGTGACTGAGCCGTGTTCTGGGATTGGTGATATACCCGATAGTCATGCTGTCGTCGGAGTCAAGCGGAACGGAAACAATATTATCTCCGTTGAGATTGCGGTTCAGGACTCCCGAACAGATAGTGTAGCCGTTGAGTCCGATAACAAGATTGAACAGCGTTGCACGGTCGCTGACATGGATTATTTTCTTTCTCGGCAGAGTGCTGAGGATCTCCTCGGAGAAGTAAAAGGAGTTGTTTGTGCCCTGTTCAAAGGCAAGAAACGGGAATTCATCAAGCTCCTCGGGAGTGACTGAGCTGCGGTGAGCGAGAGGATGTGCAGCACTTATGAAAATATGCGGAGCAGCTGTGAAAAGCGGATGAAACTCGAGATGGTTTTCAGCGAAAATCTTTCTCATGACCTTTTCGTTGAATGCATTGATATACAGCACTCCGATCTCGCTTCTGAAATTGCGGACATCCTCGATGATTTCGCTTGTACGGGCTTCACGGAGTGTGAATTCATACTCGTCGGAATTGAGTCTGCCAATAAGATTAGAGAACGCATTGACAGCAAATGCATAATGCTGGGTGGAGACCGCAAAAAGCTGTTTTGAGGGCTTGGAATTTTTATAACGCTGTTCAAGAAGCTCGGTCTGTTCGAGAACCTGATTGGCATACGAGAGAAATTCCGTTCCGTCGGACGACAGGGAGATTCCCTTGGCAGTTCGGGTAAAAATAGTAATACCCAGTTCGTTTTCAAGCTCTCTGACAGCGTTTGAGAGACTCGGCTGTGAGATAAAGAGCTGCCGTGCAGCTTCGGTGATTGAGCCGCATACTGCGACTGTTTTGATATATTTAAGCTGTTGAAGAGTCATAGTTCCTCCGAA
>JAFTPG010000001.1 GCA_017463375.1 Ruminococcus sp.
AAGCTCGACATCTCCCTGCCCCGCAGGGAGTCACCCCAGACCCCTTTCCAAAGACTTCAACTCAAATTTTCCAGATAGGGGCATGCCCCTATCTGGAAAATTTAAATAAAAGTTGTAGGGAGGGAGTTTGAGGGTGACTCCCCACAGTGTGGGGAGATGTCCGAAGGACAGAGGGGACTCGCGCCAGTAAGGCGGACCCTTTTTCAAAAGGGTCTCCCTCAATAGCCGCAAATACATTCCCCGATGAATTACAATTTATGTGTGATATTGGAAGTCGTTTTGCTTGACATTTCCAACTATTTATGCCATAATTTAGTGTGTATAGCTATAGTTACTCATAAAAAAATTTGATGAGAGGAGAGTAAAACTATGCTGAAAAGAATCACAGGCGGAATTCTTTCCGCTGCGATGCTTATAACATCGCTTGGCGGCGCATCTGCTGCAACGGCTTCTGTTACGGCAGCCGAATCCACCCAGAACTATGCTGAGGCTCTGCAAAAATCGCTGTATTTTTACGAATGCCAGCAGGCAGGCCCTCTGCCCGAATGGAACCGTGTCGAATGGCGTGCGGACTCCACAATGATTGATGAGATTCAGGGCGGCTGGTACGATGCCGGAGACCATGTAAAATTCAATCTGCCCATGTCTTATTCCGCAACAATGCTTGCGTGGGGACTCTATCAGTATCCCGATGGTATTGAAGCCTGCGGAGAAATGACAAACTATGTCAATAACCTTACTTTTGTACTTGACTATCTCGCTGACTGCGACCTTGGCGATGAAGTCGTTTATCAGGTGGGTATCGGTCAGATAGACCATACCTGGTGGGGAGCTGCCGAGCTTTATCAATACGGAATCGAGGAGGGCTCATCTTATACGGAATCCCGTGAAACTCTGAAAGCATCCGAAGGCTGCAGCGCTGTATTCGGACAGATGTCAGCGGCTCTTGCGGCTGGCTACTGCGCTCTTGAAGGCAGAGTTGATCAGGCGGTTCTTGACGATTATCTTGCACACGCCGAGAATATTTTCTCGCTTGCAGACGCTTCAAAGAGCGATGATGTCTATCAGGCAAGCGACGCTCAGGGCTTCTACAGTTCAAGACATTTCTACGATCAACTTTTCTTTGCCGCAAACTGGCTCTATATTGCTACAGGCGAGCAGGAGTATCTCGACAAGGCTGAAAGCTATATTCCCAATCTCGACAAGGAGCTTGGTTCGGACGAACTCAAATATACATGGTGTCAGTGCTGGGACGATGTTATGCAGGGCGGAATGCTCCTCTACGCTATAAATACTCAGGACGATTTCTATATCAGCCGTGTTGATAAGCATGTAAACTTCTGGACAAATGAAATCACAAAGGTTGATGGCGTTCTCGGCTACTGCGATTCATGGGGCTGTCTGAGATATGCCACAACAGCCGGTTTTATTGCAGCTGTAGCCTGCGATACAGTTCTTGCCGATAAGGATACCTCCGCCTATGAGGAATTCTACGAGAATCAGGTTAACTATGCTCTCGGCGACAATTCGCTGAATCTGAGCTACATGGTAGGCTACGGCGAGAAATCCGCATTGAATGTTCACCACAGAACAGCTCATTCCTCATGGAAAAACGACCTTGATATTCCCGAAACAAACAGACACGTTCTTTACGGCGCTCTCGCAGGAGGTCCCACTCAGTCGGGCGATTACGAGGACGACCGCGGAAACCACATCAACAACGAGGTTGCAACCGACTATAATGCCGGATTCACAGCTCTCCTGTGCAAAATGACTGAAAAGTACGGCGGCGAAACTCTCAAGGACTTCCCGCCTGTTGAACAGCACGATATGCCTGAATTCTTCGTTGAAGCTCAGCTCAGACAGACCTCAGCAAGCGGAGTTGACCTCAGCCTTAATATCACAAACCGCTCCGCATGGCCGGCAAGAGTTCAGGATAATCTCTCTTACCGCTACTACATGGATATCACTGAGGTTATTGAAGCAGGCTATACTTCCGACGATGTCGTTGTCAGATGCGACCGTGACCAGGCTGCAATGTACTCGGGCGAGGGAGTAGCTCCGGCTGAAATCTCAAAGCTCATCCACTATAAGGACAATATCTACTACATTGAGGTTACCTATCCCGACGGAAGAGCTGCAATGCCTATTTCTGAGGACCGCAATCAGTGTGAGCTTATGCTTGCTCTTGTATTCCCCAACTACGGCAGCGGATGGGACTATACCAACGACTACTCCAACGCCGATATCCTCAGCACAGAGGATTCCGTCATGACTGATAATATCCCTGTTTATATCAACGGCGAGCTTTACTACGGTGCTGAGCCTGACGGCACTTCTGCTGACGGAGGAATGACTCCTCAGGAGACTACAGATCCTCAGCCCACAACTCCCGAGCCGACTACTGCTGCTCCTACCACAGAAGCTCCTGTAACCACCGAACCCAGCACAGCTGCTCCCGACATCCTCTACGGCGACGCCAATCTCAGCGGAGAGGTTGAGATCTCCGACGCTGTAAAGATCATGAGCAACGTTACGGATAAAGCGAAATATCCCCTTACAGACGAGGAGACTAACTGCGCCGACGTCTACCAGCGCGGCGACGGTATCAGCAATATGGACGCTCTTGCCATCCAGAAAAAACTCGCTCAGCTCCTTTCAGATCTTCCTGAATCTTATATATAAAGCTCAAAGGCATTCCGGATGGAATGCCTTGACTTTTTTAGAAATACATGGTATAATTAATATATACTTACACAATTGGAGGTGTTTTTTGTGAAATTCAGAAAATTTTTGTCTGTTTTCATGGCGTGCGCTGTTTTAGGCACTACGGCGCAGATATCGTCAGGCATTGATCCTGTACTTCAGAGTTCTGCTATCTGGGAAGAGGAATTTACAGAGGGAACATATGAAGTACTTACTTACCGTGCATACGCAGACCGTATTGAAATCATTGGCTGCGACACTTCAGTAACAGAGGTCGTGATTCCGGATGAAATCGATGGAATACCAGTGACGAAGATTAGAGAAAATGCTTTTAACTATTGCTACAGTTTAACAAGCATAACTATACCCCAAAGTGTTACCTATATCAGTCCGGATTTCTGTATCGACTGTTATTCTTTAGCAGAATTTATCGTTGATGGAGAAAATACTGTATACAGCAGTCTGGATGGAGTTCTTTTTAATAATGATAAAAGCATTTTAATCCGATGTCCTAACGCCAAGTCAGAAGAATATGTGATCCCCGATAATGTCACCACAATTACCCAGGGTGCTTTCAGGGGCTGCGATTCATTGAGATTTATAACCATCCCCAACAGCGTTAACCAGATTGGTGGAGAAGCTTTTTATCAGTGTTCTTCTTTAAGAAGAATAGCTTTGCCCGAAGGAATCACCTACATTTCCAGCAAACTTTTTTATGACTGTTATAATCTGGCGGAAGTAACTATACCTGACACTGTTAAATATATCTATTCAGAAGCGTTTCATCAATGCTTTGACTTGGCAGAGATAATACTTCCTGACGGTGTCGTAAGCATCAAAAACGGTGCATTTTCCGGATGCAGAGATCTGGATGATGTAATTATACCTGCAAGCGCCTCCTTGATCGACTATGACGCATTTAATAATTGTAATTCCCTTGATAATCTGATCATTCTTAACCCTGACTGCGAAATTGCCGATCTTCATACTACAGTTAATAATTACAACTCACAAATCTATTATGGTGCTATTTGCGGATACCCTGGCTCAACCGCTCAGGCTTATGCAGAAAAATACGGACATACCTTTACAGCACTTATTCAAGGTAATACTGACTTAAACGGCGAAGTCAGTATCGTTGACGCAGTAAAAATAATGACTCATATTACAACTTCAGGAGGAACACTGAGTTCGGCTGAAATTATCAACGCCGACGTCTACCAGCGCGGCGACGGTATCAGCAATATGGACGCTCTTGCTATCCAGAAAAAACTCGCTCAGCTCCTTTCCGATCTTCCTGAATCTTATATATAAAGCTCAAAGGCATTCCATTTGGAATGCCTTTACTTTTTGAATGAACTGTGGTATAATCTGGATGATATTTTTTAGGAGGTCTTATTATGAAATTCACAAAGTTATTATCCGCACTCATGGCTTGCACAGTTATGGCAGCAGCAGCTCCGGCATACGAAAATTTCAATGCTGGCGCAGCGGAGCTGATCTCATCGGGCGAGTGCGGAGACAATATAAACTGGACACTTGACGAAAACGGACTGCTTACAATCAGCGGTACGGGAGAAATGCAATGTTCTCTGGGACCGTGGTATGATTACCGTGACAATATAAAAAAAGTAATTATCGGGAACGGAGTTACAAGCATAGCTTACGGTGCGTTCATGCTCTGTACAAATCTCAGTGATGTCAGTATCCCTGATAGTGTTGCTTTCATTGATAAACAGGCTTTTTATGACTGCGACAGTCTTACAAGTATTACTATTCCCGCTTCTGTAACCGATATGGGAGTAAATGTGTTCGGCGGATGCGATAAGCTGACAGAAATTTCAGTAGATGATAACAATCCGAGTTACGCAGACAAGGACGGTGTTCTTTTCAATAAGAATATGACTACTCTTATTCGTTATCCTCAGGCAAAGGCGGACTCTTCCTACACGATACCGTATGGAGTTGAGATCCTTGACAGCTCCTGCTTCACTGATTCACTTAACCTTACAAAGGTAATCATGCCCAATACACTTGAGCAGATCCTTTACTGCAATTTTACAGGTTGTGATAATATTACCGAATTTACTATTCCTGAAAGCGTATGGGCAATAGGTACAGGTGTATTCAACTGCGATGGAATGCAGTCTATTACTATCAAGAATCCTGATTGCTATATTGCCGATCATACAACTACTATTGCAAATAACTTCAGAGGAGAGTACTCCTATACAGGTACGATTTACGGCTATGAAAACTCAACCGCCCAGACCTATGCTGAGAAATACGGTTATCAATTCAGTGCAATTACATCCACTGGCTATACTTTCGGCGATGTAAACCTCGACGGCGCAATAAACGCCCTCGACGCATCCCTTGTTCTGACTGAATACGCCGCAAGCTCGACCGGACAGGCATCCACTCTCGATGACACAGCCAAGTCCAATGCCGACATAAACTCCGACGGCGCTATAAACGCTCTGGACGCTTCATACATCCTGAGCTACTATGCCTATACTGCAACAGGCGGTACGGAGTCTATCCTTGAATTCATATAAAAATTTCAGACTTATTACGGAGGTACAATCATGAACATCAGAAAATTTACAGCGTCCATTCTCGCATGCACAGTCATAGGAGCAGCAGTGCCCTTTGCTCAGACAGCTTCCCCTCAGCTTTCCATTACTGCTTCCGCTTCTGAGGAGTACACAGAGGGAACTTACGAACTTATGACGTATAAAAACTATGGCAGCTATATCGAGATCGCTGACTGCGATACATCAGTTACAGCAGTTGATATACCAGCTTCAATAGACGGTTTGCCGGTGACTTCTGTCGGAAAAGAAGCATTTTCACACTGCTTATACTTAACGAGCGTAGTTATCCCTGACAGTATCACTTCGATTGGCAGTCACGCATTTTACAATTGTGAATCTCTGACCAATATCACGCTCCCGGACAGCGTTTCCTCGATTGGTGCCTGTGCATTTTATTACTGCGAATCACTCAAGAGCATTAAACTTCCGAATGGCATCACTGCAATCAGCAACAGTATGTTTAAGGAGTGTACCTCTCTCAGCAGCATCGTTATCCCTGACTCAGTTACATCAACTGGTGAATCCTCCTTTATGGGATGCGACGTCCTGACCAGCATAGAGTTTCCCGAAGGATTTACTACAATCGGAAGATTCTCCTTCTGCGGCTGCGAGAGATTAACTTCTGCTGAATTACCTGATACTCTTACCTCTATCGGTGACGCAGGCTTCGCCAGCTGTTACAGCTTAAAAAGCATATCCCTTCCAGACAGTGTTTCTTCTATGGGAGACTCAGTCTTTACCAACTGTTTTGATCTTGAAAGTGCTGAGCTTCCAGACACTCTTTCCTCTATCGGCTTAAAAGTATTTAACGGCTGCGAATCGCTGACCAATATAACTATTCCCGCAAGCGTTACCTCTATTGGAAAGGACGCTTTCAGAAACACTTCTGTTCTTGAAGGTATAACTATCCTCAATCCCGACTGCGAAATCTATGATTCCTTCGCTACAATTACTAATGCATATTCAGATGCATACCCGGATAGCGACGATCGTACCGATTATTATTACAATGGAATCATATTCGGCTATTCTGGCTCAACCGCACAGGAATATGCTGAAAAATATGGATATAAATTTGCGGCTCTTGACATGATGGGCAAAAATATCGGTGATATCAACTCCGACGGTGCAATAAACGCCCTCGACGCATCCCTTGTTCTGACTGAATACGCCGCAAACTCGACTGGACAGGCATCCACTCTTGACGATATAGCTAAATCAAACGCTGATGTAAACTCCGACGGAGCTATAAACGCTCTGGACGCTTCATACATCCTGAGCTACTACGCCTATACCGCAACAGGCGGTACGGGGTCTATCCTTGAGTTTATTTAAAGCGGATTCATAATTTGTTCTATCTCACAGTTATAAGGTTCTCCCTTTGTCAAAAATGCACATTGACAATAATGAACAAATTTGATATAATTAAGTTGTAATTTTTTAGACTAGGAGGTCTTTATTATGACTATGAAAAAAATGTTTTCAGCTGTCGTAGCAGCTGCTACCCTCTCAACAGCTGCTGCTTCAATGGCTTTTAACGCAAACGCTGAAACAACTGGCAACCCTGTTCTCGGTACTGCTTCCTTCATCGGTATGATCGGTGCTGAATCTTGCTGGGGTCCTGATGAGGTTAATGCACTTTCAACCGCTGCCACTATCAACGGTGACGCTCAGTACGAGGTTGTCTGGGACGTTACTTCATCAGGCGGTACTGATACACTCCAGTTCCTTGCTATTCAGATCAACCCTGCTGAAGGCGTTGACAACTTCGCTTCGTGGACTTTCCCGGATCTCGCTGTTACTCTTGACGAGGTATGGATCGACAACGTTCTCGTTGAGGATCATACAGTTTCTGAAAGCTCTATCAACACAGCTTATACTGAAGGCGGTCCCGGAACTACAAGACTTTATCTGCGTGACGAATGGGTAACAGGTATAGAGGATCTCGCAGGTGATACTGTGATCACAAACAATATCAGAGTTAAATTCACTGTTTCAGGTCTCGGCGTAGAGGGCGATTCAAATGTTACTGAGGATCCCGTAGCTTACACTCTCGGCGACGTAGATTCTGACGGAAACATCAACTCTCTCGACGCTTCCATGGTTCTCACAGAGTATGCAAGTGTTGCTACAAATCAGGGTTCAACTCTCGACGATACTCAGAAGCTCGCTTCTGACGTTAACATTGACGGAAAGATCGACGCTCTTGACGCTTCCGGCATTCTCACTTACTACGCTATGACTGCTACAGGTCAGACACCCAGCTTCGGTTGATCTGTTATAGCTGAATAATATTAAGGCGGACAAGCTTTGTCCGCCTTTCATTTTTGTACAAACCTCCGCATATAATCCTATGGGAGGTGTTTTTTTGCGACTCTTTAAGATTATCTCAGTTCTGACAGCGTCCGTCTGTTTGTTTTCATGCACAGTTCATCCGGAATCCTCACTGCCCGAAAGCTCTGTTTCCCAGTTGGATCTTGTCCGCCGCAGCGAATCCATCCAGCCTGAATTTGACTCTCAGACCGAAGCAGCTTCTGAATATACACCGCTGAACTTCTCCGAACCAGTCGGAATGTGGTTCCCATACATGGACTACGAGTCCTATATGTACGGAAAATCCTCTGATGAATTCCGAAGCTCCGTCCGCGAAATGTTTGCCGAAGCTGTGAAGAAATCCGTCAACACCGTTTATCTGCACGTCAGACCCTGCGGAGACGCTTACTACAGCTCGTCTGTATTTCCCTCGGGAACATACCTCGACGGCGATTACGACCCTCTTCAAATCATGCTGGAAGAAGCTCACGGACTCGGACTTTCTGTCCATGCTTGGATCAATCCGCTCCGCTGTCAGACTACGGAGCAGATGAAATCTCTCCCCGACGATTTCATTGTAAAGCAATGGACTGAAACCCGTACCGGCTCTTATGTCAGCATCGTCAATGACAGATATTACCTCAATCCTGCCTACGACGAGGTTATCGACCTCATTTGCAGGGGTGTGGACGAGATTGTCCGCAATTACGACGTGGACGGAATACATATCGACGACTACTTCTATCCCACGACATCCCACGAATTCGACAAGACGGCTTTTGCGGTAAGCGGTCACACGGATTTGTCTCAGTGGCGCATTGAAAACTGCAATCGGCTCGTTCATGCGCTGTACGAAAGCGTCAAACGTGTTGACAGCGATATTCTTTTCGGAATCAGTCCGCAGGGAAATATCAATGCCAACTACAGCTCCCAGTACGCCGACGTCAGGCAGTGGGCAGGCAATCCGGGATACTGCGACTATATTATTCCCCAGATTTACTATGGATTCCGCAATGAAACGTGTCCCTTTGAGGAGACTCTTGCTCAGTGGGAAGCGCTCACGACCTGTGAAAGCGTATCTCTCATCATAGGACTTGCCGCATATAAGCAGGGTCAGCAGGACAAATGGGCAGGAACAGCAGGCGAACTCGAATGGATCGAGAATCCCGATATCATAAAGCAGCAGATCGAGCTTGTCGGGAGTTCATCGGCTGACGGCTATGCGCTGTATTATTGACAAAGGCTGTTCAGGAATTCCGCCAATCTTAGCTGCTGTTCGTTACTGAAACGGCTGACCGCAGTTTTCAGCATCGGATTGATCTCATATTCCTCTTCTCTGAAAAACTCAGAAAGCGAAACTCCCAGAGCTTCACAGAAATACGACAGAGTCTCAACTGTGGGAGTCTTGTTTCCAAGCTCTATTTCACGCAGAAAGCTTTGCGAAAGACCTGCCATGTTTGCGAGTCTGTTTACTGTAAGTCCCTGCATCTCACGCAAAGCCTTGATTCTTTTTCCGACCTCCATAATTCAACACCTTTCATGAATACATGAATATATTATAGTTCCTAAAGAGAATAATACTTACAACTATAGTGTTGACTTTTTAATTCAATAGTGATATAATATTATCACTATAAATATAATTCTGGAGGTTTAATATGAAAAACTCAAAAAAATCCAAACTCATTCTTGCTCTTATTACGGCAGGCATTATCAGCTCCTGTGCAGGCTGCTCGGGAAGCTCAGAGGAAAAGGTTAAAACAGGCGATATCAGCTCCTCATCCTCTGAGTCGGAGAAGAACGACGAAAAGAACTCCGAAGAAGATAATGCCGAAGCTGGCAAATACGCAGGAATCGGACAGTTTATCGAGGACGATACATGGAAAATCTCGCTTCTTGACGCAAAGACATACGGCAGTCTGACCGATGATTCGGGCTTTTATACCGATGAGCCTGACAGCGGAAATGAATATCTCGTGATGTTTTTCGAGGTGGAGAATGTCTCGGGAGAGGATGACTATTTCAACTATTTCTACATTGACGCATACGCAGACGGCTACAGCACCGATATTGAGATCATCCTGAATAATCCCGACGGATACGATACGCTCACAGGCGATGTTGCTGCCGGAAAGAAGCTCAAGGGCTGCCTCGCATGGCAGGTTCCCGAGAATTGGAGCGAATTTGAGATGTCATATAACGACGATTTCACCAGTTCCAACGCTTCGGCTATGTTTAAAATCACTTCCGAAGATGCAAAATAAACCTGTTTATCCTATAATCATACATAAATTGTTGTTTAGTGCAATATTTAGGAATGCCGAGTGCGGCATCCCCTGCAAGCAAATGTAAATTGAAAATGTGTACGGGCGACCCTTGCGGTCGCCCGTTGGGTTTGCGTTGTATTCAGGTTCGGGCGACCGAGCCAAAGGCATGCGCAAAAGAGCAAAATCATAGATTTTGTTTTTTGCGGAAAGGGTCGCCCCTACACGTTGTTAATTTATATTTGTAGAGACTGCCCCCCTCCCCATCGGGGAGGACATTAAAGATCTCCCACATCCATGAATTTCAATAGTGGCGAAATTGCCAGTGGGGGCTCCCCGCTAAATAGCAACTTATTGCAAAAGCAGAGCTTTGTCCTGTATAATTCATTATATGTACCTACAGAATTCCCAATCTTGAACGATGAAAATTTGGTGAAAACTATAATTCCCCTTGACTTTTCAGCTGAATTTATCTATAATTATATCATCGAAGAATAATTCTTCGGCTAATATAAGGATTATATTTCTTGACACAGGAGGATTTTAAAAATGGGTATTTTTCAGAGATTAAGCGATCTGCTCAAGTCAAACGTTAACGACCTCATCGACAGAGCTGAGGATCCGGAGAAAATGGTCAAGCAGATCATTATTGATATGCAGAAGGAACTGAGCAAGTCAACTCAGGCTTACGGCAAGGCTAAGGCTAGTGAGAGACTCGCTGAAAAGCAGTATCAGAACGCTGTTAAGATTTCTGCTGACTGGGAGTCAAAGGCTAAGTCTGCTCTCGCTGCCGGAGATCAGGAGCTTGCTAAGAAGGCTCTCGCTAAGAAGGTTAAGGCTGACGAGGATGTTGCTAACTACAAGGAAATGTACGATACAATTTCATCCCAGACTGACGCTATCGGCGATCAGGTAGAGGTTCTCAAGTCTAAGCTCGAGGAAGCTAAGAGCCGTCAGGCTATGCTTATCGCTCGTTCACAGATGGCTGACACTCAGAAGGATCTCGCTAAGAATATGGGCGGCTTCGACGCTTCAAGCTCTATTGACAAATTCAACCGCATGGAAGATAAGATCATCCGCAAGGAGGCTGAGGCAAGCGCTTTCACTGAGATTGCTGCCGGCGATACCGATGATACTGTAGAGTCCTTCGAGAAGCTTGAGAGCGACGCTAAGGTTGACGCTGAAATGCAGAGACTTCTTGCTGAAATGAACGGCACAGGTTCTGCTCCTGCTGCTGAATAATTGCAAAGGAACTTTTTTAGTATGAACATTAAAGAAACCGATTCCGGTAAAAACCGCTTTCTTGGCGGTACTCTTCCGCTGCTCGGCGCTATTTTCATGGCGATTGCTTCAGTTGTCTACATTATGTACAAGAGCTGGAGCAACAAGGCTTATGCCGAGAAATGGAAGGATTACGACGAGTGCGGAATCTGATTCCGTATTCGCTGAAATCATGATCGGAAAGCATTATCCTGAAACGGACGAACATGAGGTTCGTCCGTTTTTATTGTATAAACAAAAATCCCCGTTTCCGAAGAAACGGGGAATATTTTTACACTGAAAGCAGATATATTACATTCCGCCTCTTGTATAGAAGTTGTCCTGAATAACAAGAGCGCATCCGCCGGCGAAGTTATTCTTGCCGTCAAGCCTGCTGAGAACAACTCTGTCAGCGATATCCTCGCCAACGAGTCTGATCATCTCTCTCTTAATATAGTCAAACTGCTTCTCGTTGAGCTTGTAGTTGTGAAGGATGATTTTCTGAGCAAAGTGAGCAATTGCGAGGTTATTGATGAGAACTGTATACTTAGCGATGAGATCATCAACGACAACCTTAACAGTCTCCTCGCCTCTCATAAGAGCTGCGAAAACCGTTTCTGTGGAGATCTTAGTTTTATCGCCCTCTGTAACCTCATAGAGCACAGGAGTTTTATCCTTGGAATAGATATCATAGAACGCATTGAGCATAGCATTTCTTGAAAGCTCAGCCTTAACAGAACCGTCAGGATAACCCTCATAGGTCTTTCCGCCGGGATTAACGATAAACTTCTCGATCATATATGTATATGAAAGATAATCGCTTGAAAGCTCGTTCTTATTGATAACAGCGAGGTTAACCTGATTTCCGTTATGAAGGAACGCCTGATTCATCTGATAGCTGTTGACATTTCTGAAATCATTGCTTGCAAGAGCCATAAGACCGATTGCATTTCCGCAGCGAACATCAATTTCTACGCCGCTTGAAATCTTGTCAATGAAGTTAGAGAAATCGAGAACTCCGTCCTTGTAGAAGATCTTGAGCTTGCCCCACATTGAGGGAACAACGCCGATACCGATACCGAGAACCTTGTCCGTTGTAAGACAGCTGTTCTCCATCATTTCGTTGCTCTTCTCGATGATAAATCCGATAATATCCTTGCTTGTAGTTCTCTCGTCAATGACCATGCTGTCCTTATCGAGAACCTCTGAATTAAGATTTGTAAGACCAATAGTAACTTCCTTCTCGTCAACAGTAGCGCCGAGAGCAAACTTGCAGTTCATGTTAATGTCGATGAGGATCTTTCTTCTGCCCTTCTGGAGCTTCTCAGTATTGATAGGAGCCTCTCCGATTTCAACGAGAACGCCCTCTTCAATCATTTCATTGGTAATAATTGTAACAGCAGCTCTTGTGATTTCGAGAGCGCTTGCAACGTCAACTCTTGAAATAGGGCCAGCTTCTCTGATGACACGGAGAATCTGCATTCTGTTTCTTCTTTTGAGATCAAGTTTACTAATTCCACGTTTTTCCATAAATATCTACTCCGTTTCAGTTTGATTTTAGTATCATTTCTTCAAGTTTTATTAGCTTGAAACAGCGATTGAATTAATCTGATACGTCTATTATAACACACTTTCTTGAAAAAAGAAATACATAAATAGAGGATTTTTTATTTTCTCAATTTCACACAATAAGGTCACATGAACTCGCTGATTTTTTCGGCGATTTTCACAATAATCGGTAATGTTCCGATAGATAAAATTGTACCTGCGGTGAAAATTTCCGACGCATATAACGAATTTTTCTCGTATTTTATGGAAAGAAGTGTACACATTGCAGCAGGAGGCGCTGACGCCGCTATAAGCACTGTCACACGCACAATTTCGTCTATATTGAACAAAGAAAGCACTCCTATGAGTATCAGCGGTAGTACAATTAGCTTCAAAAGGCTGATGTAGTAAATTCCTGGCTTTTTTATAAGTTTTAACACATTTGTCTGCGACATTGTGATACCTGAAACTATCATTGCCATGGGAGTATTGATGTCCGCAATGAACTGCAATGCCTGTGCCGGAACAGACGGAATCCTGATCTGAGCGAAGAACATAACGATTCCAAGCACTATTGCTATAATAGTCGGCGAGTAAAATACCTTTACCACCTGCTTCAGACTTTTCTGTCCCGAAATAAGGATCACTCCGTGAGTCCAGACCGCAAAATTGAAAACTGCAATGAATGCGGTCAGATAGAAAACACCCTCCATGCCGAAAAGAGCGTTTATCAGCGGAATCCCCATGAATCCGCAGTTTGAATAGGTCGAGGCAAAGCGTTCTATTGCAGTATCTCTGCCCTCCCTGCTGCGTATAAGAAGCCATGACGCTCCGATCATAATCAGAAACGAAAGAATTGAAAGTCCGAATGTTATCAGCAGATTTTTCGCAAGCTCGGGACGGTATTCCGTCTGAAACGACATTAATATCAGGACAGGATTTACCACCTGAAGTACAAATCCCGAGAGCTGTTTGTTTGTCTCCTTGCTGATGATTCTGGTTTTGGCGCACAGAACTCCTATCAGTATCAGGATCAGCATGATCATTGTCTGTTTAAAAATTGTAAGTGCCATTTTTACCTCCTGTCAGCCGATGAACTGCATTACAATCCAACCGGCGGCTGCCATTATATAAATTACCGCAAATGCGGCTATGCTCAGGAAAATTACTCCTTTGACCGAGAAGCTCCCGGCTTTTGCAGGAATCCTGATTTTCCGTCCGGATATGAGCAGCAGGATATACAGTGCTGCTCCGATTATAGTTACAATCGCTCCGATAACGAATCCCTCGGGATAATACGTCAGAACGACCTCATTCGAGCCTTCCTCCAGCTTTACCGCCATGAATGCTCCCAGTACCTTATGAATCCCGGTATCTCTGCCGTTAACCTCAGCAGAGAAGCCCTCGCTGTAAGCAAACGGAATGTAAACATATCCGCCGTCGGGACTGTCGGCAGTGATCGTTATTTTGTTCCCGTCAAGAGTGATACTGCCCGTTCCGGTATTCTCCACACCCTCTGAAACCTTGTCAGCGTCAAGACGGTATATTCCGAAAACATCGGCTTCAAAATCCTTGTGAACGACAATTTTCACTGAAACATATTTATTCTCAAACGTTCCGAGGTCGATAATGCCGTTCTCCCGCTTGTTGGGATAGTCAAGCGAAACAGCCTTGCCGTTGACATAGATGCTCACCGATTCAAAATACGGCTCTTTCAGCGCAGTACTGTAGTTGCCGAAGAGATCTGCATAAAGCTCCTGCCTGCCCTCTGCAAAGAAGCTGTAATTGATTGCCGCATCCTTTTCGGCATCAATAATTTTCGCCTGAATTTTACCGTTTTTCTCAGTAAGAGTCAGATTAGTCACAGCATACGGCTCGGCTTCCTCGAGAATATTTTCGATTCCGTAGAGCTTCTCTGCCATGTACGACGTACTCTCCAGACGCTGAGTTTCAGCAAATCCCGAAAGCTCTCCGGGCGAAACCGAGGATATCACAGCTCCGTCGGAAACAATGGTATTGCGGTAAATTTTCAGTGTATGCTCCGTATTGAAGTCCTCCATAAGATCATTTTTATCTCCGCTCTGACCGAATATATATCTGTTCATCAGAAACGCATCCGTCACGGCAGTACCACCGTTTGAGGACACATCCAGCCAGTATGCTGAGTAGCCAAGCTTCTTTGCGGTGAACAGGAAATTCTCATCCGTCAGCGAGGTATAGTGCCCGATAGAGCTGTAACCCATTGCCTCCATCATATTCGAGTAAAAATAACGCTTGCTGCTCTTTGCACGATAGAAGTCCCCGTCGTCGATTTTATCGCTCAGCTCCATTGTCTGTGCAAATCGCCCGGTAACGTCGTTGATGTTGTCAAAATATACTCCGAATGCAAAAAAGCTCTCAAGAGCCATGATTCCCGTCATAAGAAGCGCTGTAAGCCGGGTTTTAATAACTCCCCTGCGATAGCTTATCATAAACAGCCAATAAGCCGCAGCTCCGGCAAATCCGCAAAGAAGCGCAGCCTTTGCGTCACTGCCCTCCACCCAGAGAGTTGCCGTATAGGAGCCGTACTTTTCGTGTGATATTATCTGCGGAATGAATATCGCCGCAGCTCCAAGCAGAACGATTATCATTGATACCCTGAGGATCCGTCCTGACTGCCGGCGTATCCGGGGCTTCCGCTCAGGACGGCTCAGAAAGACAGCTGCGACCGATAGTCCCATGAAGATTATTATAAACCCGAATCTCAGCGGATATGCCTGATAGCTTCCCGTGTGCCAGAGCTTGTTTATCGGCTCGACCAATGCTCCGAAAAGCATAACAGCGGTCATGACTGCGAAAAATGCAGGCTTTCCTCTGCGGAAAAATCTTCTGAACAGAAACGTCATAAGTACTGCCGCAAAAATAATCGACGTGCACGACAGCAGTGCAAGCTTATCTGAGGTATTTTCAAAGAATCCGCTCCATCTCAGAGTATCGGCAAAGGACTCGCCCCTGCCCGATGCGGTGAACTGCTTCATCGCCGGAATCCACACTATTGCTGTCATCAGAGCCGCACAGATATCCGCTGTCAGGAACTTTACCGCTCTGTCTCCCCGATATTTTTTTCCGCAGCAGAAAACCAGCATGACTCCGAACGAAATCACAATGAACAGTACCGCCATGTAGCTGAGATAGAAGTTCAGAAACATGGTCATGCTCAGCAGAATTGTATATGCTCCCCATCTGCCTTTTTCGCACAGCCTGAACATTGATACCAGCAGCAGCGGGAAAATTATCATTATATCCAGCCACATATTGTTCTGATAGTACATCATCGCATATCCGCTCAGTGGATACATTATGCTCAGAAGTACATTGAATTCCGCAGGAAGTCTGCAAAAGAGCTTCCCGAAGCTGTAGGACGCCGAAGCTCCGCACAGCGCAAGCTTCAGTACTGTGAGAATATTGATGAAGTACACCATTTTCTCCGCACTCACAAAAACTGAGAGCGCTCCCAGCGGCGACGATACGAAAAACAGAAAAACTCCCCACAGATTCATTCCGCCTCCGCCCTTTCCGAGAAGCAGCGAGCCTCCGTCTTTCAGAATTCCCCTCAGCTCCATCAGAAGAGGCAGATACTGCTGCTCTAAATCACACCACGCTATGGAGCGTTCCCCGAACGGATAAAATCCATATACGGCGAAATACAGCAGATATATTGCTCCCACGGCTGCAAAGGCTATGCATGGGAGCTTTAATTGTGTAATTTTCATTTCAATCTTATTTTCTCCAAATTTTTATCGGAATTATTATACCACTTTTTACATTGGATATCAATACAAGCAAAAATCAAGACTGCACATAATTTCGGGCGGACGCACCGGTCCGCCCGCATAAATTTATCTGAATCGATCCTTGCTTATATAGTATGTATCATCCCCGTAAAACTGAATCTTCGCACCCTCAGGAGTCTGACGAAGCATCTGATACACGTTGTACATATCAGGGCTGACTGAACAGAATCCCATCATGGACATTCCAAACATGAGACCATTCAGGATCTTCATCTCAGTCGGAGCAGCAATGAATACCGCAAAAGGAACAACTCCGAGCAATACCGGCAGCAGTGACATGAGTGCAAAGCGTCCTCTTGAAAGCGGATAGGATGCAAGTGCAACTGCCGTAAGCTGTTTCGGCATGATTCCGATTGTCACAACAGCTTTCGAGGGATAAACAACTGCGTGAAGAAGCTCATGAAGCGGAATCATCAGGAATCCCAGAAGTATTCCCAAAGGCAGCCCAGCAGGAGCAATTACCATTTCATCACTGAAATATGTTTTCACAAACATCGCCGCAAAGCATATCAGCAAAAACGGTATCATGAACGGAAGCGACCTGAGCTGCATTTCTCCTATTGTTCCGGGCATCTTCATTTTTACCGCATCAGGTGAAAGCTCTCCGCACTGATATTCAGCGGCATTTTTAATGGTACCGCCCCATTTTATCTTTGCCATGTATCCCCCTTACCTGTTGAACAGCTTATTCAGCTTCTTAATCTTCTTTGCAAGCTTAGGAGTAAAATCGCTCTTCTGAGTTCGGAACTGCCAGTTTTTTCCGAGAGTGGAGGGAGTATTCATTCTGCACTCGCTGCCGCTTTCGAGGAAGTCCTGAATCTGAGCAACAGCAGTCTGAGCCACGCTTCCCCATGCTGCACGAACCATAGCCATAGGGATCTCACTCTTTTTCTTCACGCCGAGATACTTTTTGGCAAACTTAACCGAGTCGGGAGAAGAAGCCTCGAGCCAGCCCGTCAGAGTCTCATTGTCGTGAGTTCCCGTGTAGCAATAGTAATTTGTACTTGCAAAGTTGTGCGGAAGATGCTCATTTTCGCCGTCGCTGAATCCGAACTGGAGCACCTTCATTCCCGGATATCCCGATTTGTCAAGAAGCTCACGAACCTCGGGAGTAATGAAGCCCAGGTCCTCAGCGATAATATTCAGCCTGCCGAGCTTCTCCTCTGCAAGACGGAAAAGCTCATGATTGGGTCCCTTTTCCCATTCGCCGACAGTTGCGTCCTCGCTTCCGTAGGGAATTGCATAATAGCTCTCAAAGCCTCTGAAATGGTCGATTCTCACGATATCGTAGAGCTCCGCAGCCCGCTTGATACGGTTTATCCACCATACATAGCCGGTTTTCTTGTGATAGCTCCAGTCGTAGAGAGGGTTTCCCCAGAGCTGTCCCGTGGGAGAAAAATCATCGGGCGGACAGCCTGCAACCGCAACAGGCTTCTTCTCCCTGTCAAACTGGAAAAGCTTAGGACAAGCCCATGCCTCAACGCTGTCGAGAGCGCAGTAAATCGGGATATCACCGATAATCTGAATCTCATTTTCATTTGCATAGGACTTCAAAGCACTCCACTGACGGCTGAACTCGAACTGAATAAACTTAAAGAAGCCGATATCATTTTTCAGCTCCTTTTTAGCTGCCGAAACAGCCTTAGCCTTGTGCATGGAAAGCTCTTCACCCCACTCATACCATGCTTTTCCGCCGTTTTTGAATTTCAGTGCCATGAACAGAGCATATTCGTCCAGCCACTTTTTATTTTCCGTACAGAATTCTTTATAGTCAGGAAATCCCGACGGCTTGAAGTTATTATATGCGATCCTCAGCACGTCAAAGCAGTTGTTGTAGATAATGCTGTAATCTACTCTTCTGGAATCAGTCTCCCAAACGATCTCCGAATAATCGGTTTTCTCAAGAAGTCCGTCCTTCTCGAGAAGCTCGAAGTCTATGAAGTAGGGATTTCCTGCATTTACCGAAAATGACTGATACGGCGAATCTCCATAGCTTGTGGGCGAAAGCGGCAGGATCTGCCAGCTCTTTGTTCCGCTTTTTTTCAGGAAATCCACGAACTCGAATGCGTGTTTTCCCATTTTTCCGATGCCGTACTCCGACGGCAGACTTGATATGTGCATAAGTATACAGCTTTTTCTCATATAAAATCACTCCTGTTGACAAAATGTTCCTGTATGCATATTTCCCCGAAAGCACGCTCATAATACAATAAAAAAAGAGGTGCTCAAATGAAGTTTTCACAGGGATTTTTCGCCTTTCTTATGGGCTTTTTTCTATACAGCATGATCGAGATCATCAGCCGGGGTTACACTCACTGGACTATGGCTCTTACCGGCGGAACAGTTCTCGCCATTCTGTATATTATCAACTGCCGCCGCACGATGACTCTCATGAAGAGCTGCTTTATCGGAGCAGTCGTTATTACTGCTGTTGAACTGATAGTCGGTATCTGCGTTAACCGCATTATGGGATGGAGAGTCTGGGATTACTCCGATGTTCCGTTCAATCTGCTCGGTCAGATATGCCTCCCCTACTCTGCCGCTTGGTTTCTGCTGTGTATCCCGGCGTACTACCTCTGTTCAGCAATACGCCGACAGTTTCATTCTCACAAGCTCTATAATTATACCACATAGATATTTTTTTTTCAATAAGCCCTGTTAATTGGATAAATTGTTGTTTAGCGGGGTGTATCTTCGCAGTCTATTGAGGGAGACCCTTTTGAAAAAGGGTCCTCCCTCAAACTCCCTCCCTAAAACTTTTATTTAAATTTTCCATATAGGGGGCATGC